>NZ_JAWOWF010000001.1:0-275144 GCF_033340295.1 Vibrio sp. 1401 | reverse complement strand
TGAGCCTAGTGCGGTGAAAGTTGCACGCTGGGTTCTTAGAGGGGCGACACTTGGTAACAGGTGTCGTCTACTCGACAAAAGTGTGTTTCAGTTCTTAAATGGGGAAGTGTTTTCCTCATATACCTCAACCAATACAGCTAGCCTTTCAAGTTTACAAATTAGTCTTATATTTGCTTTATCGAAAGGCATTGAGGTTACTTACCTTGGCGAGATTTTTTAAAGTACTCAATACTGTGTTGTATACGACATTCAACACTTGTACTGTTTCCCTAACGCCAGAGCTATTCATTGACATATCAACAGTTTTTTCTTTTACATCTGGCTTGCGGGCTTCGTAAACGTAATCGAGTTAAAGCTCTTTCGACACTCGATACATCTGGAGCGAGGAGAGCCAGAATGCCCTTTTCCATGTTCACGAACGGGCTCTGTTTTATTACAGAAACGATATTGAACTTGGATAGTAACCATGAGTTAAAAACATCAGAAATCAGGTGGCTATATTAACATCTATCAACCGATTTGAGTTATGACCAATAAAAGGATAGTTAGGTTTTTATTGCGTAAATTATCGGTAAGATGAAGTCATATAACAGGCAATATTTCAGGTGTGTAGAATTATTCTATTTTAGGGATTTTGCTCTAAGTCTAAATGAATCTTTGCATTTCAATTTCAATAAAGCTTGGTTATTGATCATGTTTCTGAGTATGCGAATTATTATCAGTTATGCATATGATTGCTCATTGTCTAGTTTGACTTGTGTAACGTCACTTCAGCACGCACTACGCTGATTGTCTGTGTTTTCGTGTTGACAGTTTGGTACTAGGTAAAAATCAACAAGACTATGATTTCGAGGAACATTTTATGTTAAAGAAACTACTAAGTTGTTGTATCACCTCCGCACTCTGTTTTCATTCTTCTCTCGCTTTTTCGCAACCCAATGAGATTGCGGACAGTTCAGAGTTACAACAAGCTCCGGACATATTACCAGCCACATTAATGCTCGCACCGGACGAGATCGCCATTGCAGATCGCTACATAGTGGTATTTCAACAACCGCAAATGATGGCGAGCAACTCAACGGAATTCGAGCAATTCACGCAACAATCCGTAGACCGCATGTCTGGTTTGTATTCGGTAAAAGTGGAGTCGGTTTTTGACCACTCGATAAGTGGATTTGTCGCTAACTTGAGTCCTGAGCAACTAAAAGATCTGCGTTCTGATCCTCGTGTGGACTACATTGAGCAAGACAGAATCCTATCGCTTGACCCAATAGTCTCGGCAGACGCAAATCAAACCAATGCCATTTGGGGACTAGACCGAATCGACCAACGAAACTTGCCACTCGATAACAACTACAGTGCCAACTTTGATGGGACTGGGGTAACGGCTTATGTCATCGATACTGGTGTGAATAACGCGCATGTTGAGTTCGGTGGTCGCTCAGTTTCAGGGTATGACTTTGTCGATAACGATGCAGATGCAAGTGACTGTAATGGACACGGCACACACGTAGCGGGCACCATTGGCGGCAGCTTGTATGGTGTTGCGAAAAACGTCAACCTTGTCGGCGTGAGAGTATTGAGCTGTACCGGATCGGGTTCTACTTCTGGTGTTATTGCCGGTGTGGACTGGGTGGCTGCGAACGCTTCCGGACCTTCAGTCGCCAACATGAGTTTAGGCGGCGGTCAATCCGTCGCTCTGGATAGTGCGGTGCAAAGTGCGGTTCAGTCAGGTGTCAGCTTTATGCTAGCAGCAGGTAACTCCAACGCCGATGCGTGTAACTATTCTCCAGCACGCGTTGCTTCCGGAGTAACTGTCGGATCGACCACTAGCACGGATGCACGTTCGAGTTTTTCAAACTGGGGCAGTTGTGTGGATGTATTTGCGCCAGGTTCACAAATCAAATCTGCATGGTATGACGGTGGCTACAAAACCATTAGTGGCACTTCGATGGCGACGCCACATGTGGCGGGTGTAGCAGCATTGTATCTTCAAGAAAACAGTTCACTGTCTCCAAGCCAAGTAGAGGCCTTGATCGTTAGCCGCGCAACTAGCGGAAAAGTGACGGACACAAGAGGCAGCGTGAACAAGCTACTTTATAGCTTAACGGATGCAGATTGTGGCCAAGACTGCGGTGGCCCAGACCCAACACCGGACCCAGAAGGCAAATTAACCTCGGGCGTGCCAGTAAGTGGTTTAAGTGGTTCAACTGGTCAAGTAGCGTATTACTATGTTGATGTAGAAGCTGGGCAGCGCTTAACCGTACAAATGTATGGTGGCAGTGGCGATGCGGATTTGTATCTCCGTTTTGGAGCAAAACCAGCACTGAATGCATGGGACTGCCGACCTTTCAAATACGGTAACAATGAAACATGTACGGTCAGTGCGACGCAAAGTGGACGTTATCACGTCATGATTCAAGGTTACTCAAACTATAGCGGTGTCAGCATTCAAGCGAGCTACTAGTTATTTTTCTCGTTATTAGAAGAGAACAAAGCCCGCTTTTCGGTGGGCTTTTCTTTTGGGAATACTGTGCTTTAGGGAATGCAGTGTTTAAGAGGAGACGCTATTCAAACGTATTGGCCTTTTGCTTCAAAAACTCAACTCGAAGCGGCATCGAAGCTTTCTATTAGTAGTTAGTAGTACTCACATAAGTCGGGTTCCTCAAACAAAAACGCCCTTCATATAAGTAAAGGGCGTTTGTTATTTGACGTTTTGATTAGCGAGCTATAACACCAGCCCACCGTCAATCTTGAGCACTTGGCCTGTGATGTAGGCGCTCTTATCTGAGGTTAGGAAAGAGACGCCATTGGCAATATCTTGAACTGAGCCCATGCGCCCTAATGGGGTTTTGCCTTCCATCATTTGAATGACTTTCTCTGGCAGGTTCTTGGTCATGTCGGTGGCGATAAAGCCTGGCGCGACACAGTTGACGCGTATCTGTGCACCCTTTCTTGAAAGTTCTTTCGCCCAGCCTTTGCTCATTGAGATGACGCCGCCTTTACTTGCGCCGTAGTTGCTCTGGCCGATATTACCATCCGTTCCCACTATAGAAGAAATGCTAACAATACTGCCTGTGCCCTGCTCTAGCATGACAGGAGCAACACGTTGGGTGAGTAAGAACACCGCTTTTAGGTTCACGTCGATCACGCTGTCCCAGTCTTGCTCTAACATATCTGGCAACAATGCATCTCGAGTGATGCCCGCGTTGTTAACCAGAGCATCGATTCTTCCGTGCTGCTCTACAACACTTTCTACTACTTCACTTACGGCTTCGGCATCACACAAGTTGACTTGATAACTGCTTAGCTGCGCCGACTGACTCCATTCCACGGGCGATATGTCTAGCCCGATTACGTGGAATCCATCCTCCAGTAATTGTTCACAAATCGCTTGGCCAATACCACGAGCCGCACCAGTGACTACTGCTACTTTTTCCGGTTTCATCTTGGTCTTCCTTAAATGTTGAGATTACAAATTCGCTTGTATCCCTAGCGTTTTTGTTTTTATGCCTAGTCGCGTTACAGCTGCGCTTCTCATACGCAGGGTCTTTTACATCTTATAAAAACTATAGAAACAGTCTGGGAGTCGGATGTGAACTAATCAAGGCAACTTGATGACTATGGCAAGATCAACGTAAGAAAGTGTGTTGGAAGGCGCAAAGTTACACGATTGGAGGGCTTGGATAGAAAAGTATTGGTCTGATTAATCAAATACTACTTCATCAGACCAATATTACTTGTCTCTTAATCTCTTACAAAAGCTGGTTTTGTTATTTTCACCAGAAAAGGCTGAAGCAAGAGATTAAACAACATGCCAGCAATAAACAGGGTGATCACAATACTCGCACCACTCGGTAAGTCATAGCGAGCCGATGCGGCAATACCCGATAAGATCCCAACAATACCAATGCTGATACTAGCGACAAAGAATCGAGTTCCCTTCAATGCTGCCGCACATAAAGCTGGAATAACCAACAAAGCAAATTCTAAATAAATGCCGGTTAACTTGACCGTAATGGGCATCAGGATTGCAAAGATCAGATAAAAACCACTACCGCGCATAAACGCAGGTTTTAACCAAACCAATAGCAACATCGCAGCGGTAATGAGTGCCAGAGGCCAAACGTCTGCCCAAGTCGCCCATAACAATTGCCCATTAAGAATGCCTTGAATAAAGTCTCCGCCGTGTGGGTCTTTACTCACCAGCAGGATCGCCAGCGATGCAGACACGACAAACAAGCTGCCAATCATGGGCTCTAAATGTTGCTGGTATCGTTTCTCCATTAAGGCAATCAAACCGCAAAGCATCAAAGACATCACCCAAGGGCCAATCATTTCGCCAAAGAATGAGCCTGAGAACAGCGCGTATTGGCTCAACCAGTAGTGGCTTAGTGCTGCCCCCAATGCCGCAACTTGCGCCACCGCCAAATCTATAAAGATGATCTGACGATTAAGAACTTGTTGCCCCAGAACGATGTTGCCAACCAACGCAATTAAACCACACAAAACCGCAGGTAAAAGCCATGCATAATCCGCCATACTTAGATCCTCACAGGAACGGGCGGCACTAACACATCCAGTAAATCATCAATGACCTGATCGTACATCTCATCCAAGCTTTCACCCTCAGAAACGGTCAATGGCAGTTGAATCACAGGTTTGTCAGTATGATCTTGCAACCAGTTCGCTGGACGCTGATCCTGATGAGAGGAGTAAACAATCGCATCAAAACTGTCGGCATTTAACTTGGTGAGTGATTGCAGGTGAGATGTGGTCGGTGAAATGCCCGGTTTAGGTTCGAGATCGGCAATCTGCTTCATTCCGAGCCAATCGTACAAATAACGATACGTCGCGTGATAACCGACAACTTGCTTACCCTTTAAAGCAGCCCCTTTCTCATTCCATTCTTTAAGCTTTTTACGCCAATGAGCACGAAACTTCATACCATTCACTTGGTAACTTTGTGCGTTGTCGGGATCAATCGCTTTTAGGCGCTCCGTGACTTTACGAGATAATGGAATCATGTCATTTGCCGCAAATTGAACATGTGGGTTACCGTGAGCGTGTATATCTCCCATGCTACGGTCAACGTGAGCATGAGTATCTAACATGCGCACGAAGTCCGTCGCGTAGATCATGCTCGGCGCACCATTTTGCACCGCCGCATTGCTGCTACGAACTTGCAGCATAGGTAACCATCCCACTTCTAGTTCTGCACCCGAGCACATTGCCATGTCCGCTTGGCGCATCTTCGCAATCAAAGAAGGACGAGCTTGTACGTAATGTGGGTCTTGCTTAGCCGTTGTCGCTGAATAAATACTGGCATCTGGCGCGTGGCTTTCAAGAAAGGCTTTCCATTCTGGCTCACAAACGAAAATGTTTAGAGCCGAAGCAGGCGAAGCAATGATGGCAGCTCCTGCCGCCATCATCACCAAACTGCATTTATTTAATGTCAGCTTAGAACGCATGAGCACCGTGCGCTCCAAATGTCATCACGTATTGCAGAGTGAACACGTTGTCTGTCTCACTGTCTTGGTTATCAATGCGAGTGTATTGCGCACGGATAGTACCGAAGTGAGAAGAATCCCATGCGATCATCGCATCCATTTCTTTATCATTCAGCTCAGTAAAATGCATGTGGTCGCCATGTGCATGACCATCGTAGCTTTCTGCTTCGCCGTAACGTAGACCTGCTGACCAGCTTGGGTTGAAGCGATAAACACCCGAAACATAGTAAGCGCTTAAGTTGTCTGGTGACTCTGCATCGTTTTTATATTTGCTGTCTACCACACCGTCTAACAGCATGTATTCAGCCGATAGCGTGAAGTTGCTGTATTTGTAATTACCGTCTGGTGCCCATTTCCAAACAAAATCAGCCCCGTAAAGGTTCGCACCTGTCACTGCTGCGCCATGATGGTGATCGTGATCATGCTCTTCTTCATGACCGTGGTCGTGATCTTCGAACTCTTTAACTTTGCCATTTTCGTTACGCAGGTAACTTAGACCAAACTGCCAACTTGAAGATTCAGAGAAATCATTACCAAGCTTCATCGTTGTCGTGTAAACACCAACTTTAGAGCCATCTTCAACAGAAGACATCTTGTTGCCGCTTAATGCTTCTACACCAAATTTCACGTAAAGATCGGTTGGCAGAACGATGTTTGCGCGTACACCGTCATCATAGTAATGCGAACCAAGGAAAGTACGGTAAGCAATTGGGCGTTCAACGAAACTGTCAGTGTGCATGTGTTGATTGTTGAGGTAACCGAAGTCAGATAGGAATCGGCCTGCGCGCACGTTTACACCGTAAGGCAATGCCAAAGTTTCGATGAATGCTTCTTCAAGCTCTAATTCTGTCTCATCGCCATGACTTTCAAGAACAGCGGTCAACGCACCGTGAAACTTGTCGTCGATATTCGATGAGAAGTTTAATTCCGTATGGCCTAGACCAAAGCCTTCTTCGCGCTCAGAATTATGACGTTGGCCATCTTGGTAGTAGCCATCAACAACAACACCAATCTGTGGGTTCGATAGTGTGTCGGCAAAAACAGGGGATGCAAAAATGCTACCGATCACGAGAGACACCAATTTCTTATTCACTACTTTTTCCTTTTTGTTATGTTATAACATTTAATTTTGCGATGTTATAATATAACAATTCTCATTACACAAGCAGAAATTTAAATTAGGCTCCGATTTCATGTTCGTACTCAATCCATGAATTGGGCTATCAACAAATGAATCAATTGATGTTTTTTAAACGTATACTAATGAGAATTAGTAATTAAATAAGTAACGGAATTTCAATATGTTGAATATGGATTTTTCAAAAAGAATCGTGATAGATACTGCTCAACAGGAATGGATCGCCAGCCCTTCCAAAGGTGTGTGGCGCAAACCTTTGGAACGAGAAGCCAAAGAATCAGGGCATACCACCAGCGTCGTTAAGTACGAGCCAAATTCGCAGTTTTCGACTCATCCTCACCCTCAAGGAGAAGAAATATTGGTGCTCGAGGGGGTATTCTCTGACGAATACGGTGACTATCCTGCCGGCACTTACCTTCGTAACCCTCCAGGAAGTCAACACGCACCATTTAGCAAAGAAGGCTGTGTGATTTTAGTTAAACTAAATCAGTTCGAATCTGAGGATCTTGAAACAGTTCGCATTAATACAAACCAAGCGAGCTGGCAGAGTGGTGTCGGTGGGTTGCAAGTCATGCCGCTGCATAATTTTGAGCACGAACATGTCGCATTGGTTAAATGGCCAAAAGGTGAGAAGTTTCAACCACACCGTCACTTTGGTGGTGAAGAAATTTTCGTATTGTCAGGAGAGTTTAGAGACGAGCTAGGTACCTATCCCGCTCTCTCTTGGATTCGAAGCCCACATATGAGTGAGCATTTTCCTTTTGTAGAGCAAGAAACGATCATTTGGGTAAAAACTGGTCACCTGCCGCTCCAAGCTCCTGCTCAGCACTCCTAGTGTTTGCACACTTGGCATCGTCCATTGGAACTAAAATCGGCCCGCAATTTACGAGCCGATGATCATTTCGTCACTAAGAACCCATTATTCGCGAGTGGAGCCAGTCTTTGAGCTCAGCCCGGTTATGTTTTAACACGTTCATTTCGTGATCATCAATCGGGCTTCCTTGAAGTTCTAGTACGCGGATTTCCTTATCTAAAGCATTGTAGTTCTTAACGGTTTCAGCAAATGATGCATCGCTTTCGGTAAGCTGAGTAATGGTATCCAAATGTTCTGGGAATTCATGAGTTAATGAGTGATTTTCACCTAACATAGAGACCTCTTGGCTATTATTTGAGTACAAAACAGTGCCTAATTTTTGAGCACCACATGTATAACCGTAGCATCTAATGAGACGTTAATTCGTCGCACCGTCCACAAAAAGAACAACAAAGTTATTTTCAATTTTTCCTAGAAAGTGTTTTCTTTTTAGTCTCAATAGTCGAATGCAAAAGATGCCACTATGATCGATCTATAATAACCCTCAACAATGAGAGCGATCATGCGAAAGACAATTCTAGTTACTGGATCTACTGACGGTATTGGTTTAGAAACCGGGAAAATGTTAATTAACCGTGAACAACACGTAATAATCCATGGCCGGAATATAGAGAAAGTTCAACAAGTTGAGCAAAGTTTGAGGGAGATGAAAAGTGGTAAAGTTGAAAGCCTTGTTGCTGATTTATCCTCTCCCAATGCGGTAAAACAGATAGTGATGGAGATAATAGAACGGTTCAATCATTTAGACGTCATCATTAACAATGCTGGTGTGTACGCAACACCAAATCCAAGAACTAAAGAGGGTCTTGATGTACGCTTCGCAGTCAACACCATTGCTCCCTACTTACTCACTAGAGAGCTATTGCCGTTGCTCGGTGATACGGGTCGTGTGGTTAATTTGTCTTCAGCTGCACAAACAACAGTAAACACTAGCGCTTTACTCGGTAACAAACCATTGTCAGATGGCGAAGCATATGCCCAAAGCAAATTGGCATTAACGATGTGGTCACGAGCAATCGGACTAAAGCTTAAGAACACTGGCCCTATGTTGGTATCAGTAAACCCAAAATCATTCCTAGGTAGTAAGATGGTTAAAGATGCTTATGGGGTTGCTGGTGGTGATATCCGCTTAGGAGCAGATATTCTAACTCGCGCTGCGCTATCAGAAGAGTTTGCTCAAGCGCATGGTATGTACTTCGATAATGACATTGAAGCATTCGCGCCCCCACACCCTGATGCATTAGATCAAAGCAAAACACAGCAGATAATTGATACTATTGAATTAATCTTAAGCAAACTCTATTAATAACAATTAAGAATTATCTTGAGGTTCGTTTTTATTCGGACCTTAAAAACAATGTATTCGATAAGTGAAACTTGTTATCACTTTTCCGCAAACTCCCAATAAGGTGGCGTGCCATAGTATTCAGCAAAGAAATCAATAAAGGCACGCACCTTAGGCGCAATTAAACGAGAGCTTGGGTACACAGCCCAAATCCCAGCATCCATCGCTAAAGGGTGATCTTCGAGTACTTCCACTAGCTGACCACTTTGTAATTCTTGATAAACACTCCAAACCGAGTTGATAGAAATACCTAACCCGTTTACCGTCGCGTCTCTCATCGCATCACCATTATCGGTTTTAAAACGACCAGAAGTTCTTACATTGAACATTCCATCTTTTGTATTGAATGACCAATTATTCATTCCAACTAAGTTAATACATTCATGATTCGTCAAGTCTTGGGGCTTGTTAGGTCTCCCAAATTGTTCAATATAATCTGGTGATGCAACGATAATACGACGATCTGGCGCAAGCTTTCTTGCGACCAATGAAGAATCTTTCAACTCAGCGACACGAATGGCGACATCAAAACCTCCCTCAACCAGATCAATAATGGAATCAGAAAATCGGCAGTCCACGGTTAACCCTGGGTAACGCGCCATAAAACCTTTTAATGCGGGCACAATATGTAAGCGACCAAAAGTTGCAGAGGCGGTTATACGTAATACTCCCGTTGGCGCACTCTGCCCTGATCCAACAGCTCCCCTTGCTGCCTCCACTGTTGCAAGGACCTCCTCCGCGTGAGGTAAAAAAGCCTGCCCTTCTTCAGTTAAGGAAACTTTGCGTGTGGTGCGATGAACTAAACGAACTCCTAAGCTGTCCTCAAGTTTGTTGATGTGCGCACTAGCGACAGCAGGAGAAAGTCCAAGCTCCTGACCAGCCATGCTGATGTTGTGTGTCGAAGCCAAACGGACAAATAGCTTTACATGATCGATGTTCATTTAATTTTCAATTATTTGTAAAAAATCACCATATAGAGCTTAGCATTCTCTTCCTTACGGATAGTAAATAAATACTCCAGTTAGAAAAAACTGATGGGCAGATAGAAGTCCAGCTCAAACGCCTCATCATGGCTAAGGAAATGGTTTTTATGATAGTGAACATAAGCGGGAGTAGAACGCTGCTTAAAGCCTGAATTCGGCAACCACTTCTCTAACACCATACTCAATTGAGGAAGAAGCTCTCCATATACCCCTGTTAAGCGAAAAACAGCATGCAAACCACCCGGAATCGTCATTTGATTCACGACACCGCGTACTTTAAGCGGCTTATCAATCGCCATACAAGCCACATAGCGACACTTATCGAGCTCGACCCAAGCGGGGTTGGAGTGATGCAAACCGTATTGAACCGAAAAGTCCCGATTCTCAGAGCTTGCCCACGCCTTCAAAATCAGCCACGCATTGCGAATGGAACGGCTATAACCCTCATGCCGCACATAAGCCGCAAAGCGTTGTGGAACCTCCATAATTTTAGGTTCTGGCAACTCGCGTTTCGCAACCCGATGATAACCCGCAGCCACTTCCGGATCTTTTAGATACGGCTTTTCTGCGACTTGTAAATCATGCTTTCGCCACGCACCAGGAGACATAGCGAACGTTGCTTTAAACGCTCGGCTAAAAGAAGATACCGAGCTAAAGCCGCACTTGTTAGCAATGTCTAACACCGATGAGCTGGTATCAAACATCAGTTGATTGGCGGCGTATTCCATTCTTGTGCGACGGATATATTGATGGACAGACTCCCCTACCACATCTTTAAAAATACGATGGAAGTGCTGTTCAGAATAGGCTGCTACATCTGCTAGCTCTTTAGCCGATAAATCTCTGCTAATGTCCTGGTGAATGTAAAACAGCACGTCATTGATTCTGGAAACTTGTTGATGGCTCACGGAGTAAACTTTCGCTTAAATGGCATAAATGGACACATTTAACAGCATAAATGGACACACCAAGCTTGGCAATTTACCTATACTATTTCTGACATAAAAAAAGACAATTACGAGAAGCACAGCACATGGAAATCGCACAGTCATTACAACAAACTAAGTCATCCTACATCCGAGAGATCCTCGCAGCAGCGAGCGATAAGAACGTCATTTCTCTTGCAGGTGGCTTGCCGGACGAAAAAACCTTCCCGATCGACTTAATGAAACCGACGCTCGAAAACCTCGCTAATATGCCAGAGGTGTTTCAATATGGCGCAACAGCAGGCTACGCCCCGCTACTTAACTTTTTGACCGATTATTACCAGCTGCCGGAATCTCATTTGGCTATGATCACAACGGGCTCTCAGCAAGGGCTAGATTTGATAGCGCGTGCGTACGTAAATCCGGGCGATAAAGTGGTGATGGAAGCACCGAGCTACCTTGGTGCTATGCAAGTATTCGGTCTAGTGCAAGCCAACATCGTGACCGTTTCACAAACCGAGTGTGGCCCAAACCTTGAAGAACTCGAACAGTGCTTTGCCACGCAGCAACCAAAAATGTTCTACGCCGTACCCGATTTTCACAACCCAACGGGCGTATGCTGGGCGCTAGAGACTCGCCAAAAAGTTGCCGAGCTTTGTATACAATACGACGTGGCGTTCATTGAAGACGCACCATACCGCGAGCTGCGTTTTTCTGGTGAAGCGCTTCCACTGGTTTCGGACTTCTGCCCACAGCACTCCATCGTATTGCGCTCTTTCTCCAAAATAGCTTCACCAGGCTTGCGTATTGGTGTAGTTACGGGCAAGAGTAGCTACCTTGAGCCACTCATCAAAATTAAACAAGGTGCCGATCTGCACTCTAGTATTCCTATGCAAGCTTTGCTGCATGGTCTACTGCAACATGACAACTTCGAAACGCACATTTCAACCATCTGTGCGCTTTACAAATCACGTTACGATGTCATGTTTGCTGAACTGCAAAAACAGCTGCCAGAAAGTTGCGTACTCAAACCCGTCGATGGTGGTATGTTCGTTTGGGTCGAGATTCCAGAATGCGACACCTTCGAACTGGCGAAAAACCTTCTCGCAAACTGGGTTGCTGTAGTGCCTAGCCCGGTCTTTTATCCAGAAGGTTCAAAGGTAAAAGCCGCTCTGCGTCTTAACTTTACCAATGCTACACCAGAAGAACTGACGACAGCTGTCTCTCGAATCGCGGATGTCCTCAACACGTTGTAATTGAACGCGAGTGTAAGAACCTGCCTTTGAGATTCAAAAAAAGTCTCAAAGGCAGCATCAAAAAAGTTCCCCAAAAAAATTTATATTTTTCCTTCAAATCAACTCTCTACAGTAAGTGCCTGTTTTCTCTTGAACCTCTCACTCATATAAAAATGAGAACTCAATCACGTATTTGATGGTTAGAAAAGTTACGTCTATCTTTCAGTCAAAGACATCAACTTCGCAGCGTTAATGCTCTCAATTTCAGACACTTTATCAATCGTGGCTTAGCGGTTGATAAACGACTAAAAAAGCATCTGTGGGCATACCCACTACGAAGGGTTGACCAGAACCATTCTGAATGTCGCGAGCCAATCTTTTGATTGGCAATTACGTCAGTGAATCGCACCAAATGACAGAGGGGTTATCAGGATGAATACTCGAACCACGACAGGACTCGTCACCATCGGCTGGTCCGTTACACTTTCACTTTTTACCGCATTCGCCGTGTATGCCAATACGTCGCCAAACTGTAGTGACGTATTAGCGGGCAACACAACTGCCGCATCGCAAAAAATGATGGTTTTATTGGGCGAAGACATCACCAAATCCAACCGTATCACTACGGTGATTCCAGCCGAAAACAATCCATTTGTGACCGAAGAACTGGTTTCGGTTTCTAACGACGTATCGCCAAACGGTCGTCTTTCACACAAGAGTTTGGAAGAGATTCGGAAAGTCCGCTCAAATCTAGAGAAAGCAGCACAGGAAGTAAGCCGATTACAAGGCACTTTTGAAGTGGCTTTCATCAGTTTGATTGATGGTTACTGCCAATTTTCTAATCATAAACGTACTCAACATGCCAAAATCGACTTTGACCATTTGGAAGGCCTCACTTTGTATTCAATCCCCGCTTTAATAGCAATGGTCGATCAGTCGTACTACATGGCAAAGAATCGAATCGCTAATGAGCAGAAACAGTTAAGCGACATTGAAAAAGAGAAACAGAGGCAGAAACAGCAAGCAACTGCGGCAGCAGCCGCTCGTTACCAAGACAGTAACGTACTTGTAAGAGTCGAGAACTTTGATGGCGCTAATGTGACATTTTCCGTTACTAACATTGGATCACAAGGATCATTACAACCAAATTTCAACTCGTTTAATGCATATCGCACAGAAAGTGGAGAATTAATCTACAAGTCAGAATCTTTACTACACCTGGCGGATACTGCAGGTAACACACTTGAAACAATGGGTATCGCTGAGCTCTCATCACAAGGTGGAAGTGACATATCGATCTCTCCTGGAGAAACCCGAAAATTCGTTACTAGCATTGCTTCAGAAGTCGCGCCACATACGCAGTTGAGCTTAGAGTTTCCAGCCAAAGTGCTTAATACCGAGCGAGACTTTACATTGTCGTTTTCTGATACATCAGCGGTGGCGACAGCAAACGTTAATTAACGTAAAGTAGTCAGTATTTGTAGAACGCATCAAAGACAGGCGAGCAGCGCCTGTCTTACAATTATGATCAAGCCAATAGCTACTGTTTGCACTTGTAAGCATTTGCAAACATCGTCACTGACGTAGAAAAGCTCAACGGTTGATACAAGTACAAGGTATCTGCGCCTAAATCCGCCGCCTTGATGCGCATTTGGTTTAGCGTCCCCCAAACCATGTCTTTATCGGCGTGAAGCCAGTAGTCGTAAAAGTGTCCTTCTGAGCCGATCACGGTACCCATTAGTTCACAGTTTTCAATCGCATTCACATTGTCCCAAAGCACCTGTACTTGCTCAGATTCTTGAGTTGGGAACGTCACACATCCCGTTAATGATGCCGCTAACGCGAGAGTCATCACTCGCTTTTTCATACTTATATCGCCAAAATTTTTCATAGATGGCAGATTTTATGAATGGCTGATGTGATGACTAGCAAAAACTTTTTATCGCGTGTTCAAGTAGAATTAATGGACAACGGAAAAGATCCAAAAGGTGATCATGCAGCTAGCGAGCAAAAACCTAATAATCACAGACCTAGCAATAAAGCTGTATCTGAGATACAACAGTAACGATTAAATAGCCGCGAGGGATAGAGTTTGGTTGCTAAAAATAAGCTAATTCGCTACACAGCTACGGAAGTCGCTGATGCATTTGACAAAGAAGATGAGCTCATTAAACAAGTTCAGTCCAACCAACTCTCGCAAGTGCTATTGCTTTGGCAAATAAAAAACCCAACGCTCGTGCTTCCCGCTGGTAAGAAATGGCCAGTGTCTAATGAGTTAGAACATGCGTTAAACATGTCGGGCTGGAAACTCTTTTCCCGTAAAACCGGTGGTGCACCAGTCCCTCAAGTGCCAGGTATTATCAATCTATCCCACATTTACCACTGGCCAGAAGGCGAGCCTTACAACATCAAAAAAGCGTATCTCGATTTATGTGCGATATTAACGGTTTTCTTTAAACAGCTCGGCGTGAAAGTGGATGTTCATGCAACGCCTTATTCCTACTGCGATGGCGAGTACAACCTCAACATTGACGGGCAAAAAATCGTGGGAACCGCACAGCGTGTTTTACTTAAAAAAGGCGGCGGACAAGTGGTGTTATCACAAGCATGCATTCTGATTGATGCCGACGTCGAGAAGATTGTCGAACCAGTACGAATGTGTAATCAGCTTTGCGGTCACAGCGATGATATTCGTGGTGATGTCCACACACCGCTCTTCCATCATATATCCGACCGCCCGTCGGTAGATTCGCTCTTTCAGCAATTGACGAGTGCGTTTTTAACGCATGCAAAAGCGGAGTAATGAAAGGAGCAAGCCTCCCCCACACTCCGAACAGCATTTGATAAACTAAAACTGCATACCGTGATAGCGATGTAAGAATGGGCATCGCCAACGTAAAACCATTCAATCGATCGACCAAACCAGTTATCAGTTTTGCCTGCCAAAAAGAAATGAGATCCAGTTCAAATATTTATCCATGACGGAATTAGTTGAAGCCTGCGCGTAAAAGCCTCAGAATGTCGCACTTTTCGCACCGATTTATTTTCGGCGCGTTGTTATCTAACTCTACAATTGAGAATCATACATATGGGTTTTACCTCGTTAGGTCTATCTGCTCCAATCCTTAAAGCTATTCAAGAGAAAGGCTACGACACCCCTTCACCAATTCAGGCAAAAGCAATTCCTGCTATTTTGGAAGGGAAAGACGTAATGGCAGCAGCGCAGACTGGTACAGGTAAAACCGCAGGCTTTACGCTACCGATTCTTGAGCGTTTATCGAACGGCCCTCGCGTTCGTGCTAACCAAGTTCGTGCACTTATCCTGACGCCAACGCGTGAACTTGCGGCTCAGGTGCAAGAAAACGTGTTTATGTACGGCCGTCACCTTCCACTAAGCAGTACGGTGGTTTTTGGTGGTGTGAAGATCAACCCGCAAATGCAGCGTCTTCGCAAAGGTGCGGATGTGCTGGTAGCAACACCAGGCCGCCTGATGGATTTGTACAACCAAAATGCGGTCAAATTCGACCAACTAGAAGTTCTGGTACTGGATGAAGCAGACCGCATGCTGGATATGGGCTTTATCCGTGATATTCGCAAAATCCTAGCTCTGCTACCAAAACAACGTCAGAACCTACTGTTCTCTGCGACTTTCTCGGATGAAATCCGCGACCTTGCGAAAGGCTTGGTGAACAACCCGGTTGAGATTTCAGTGAACCCGGCAAACTCGACGGCGAGAACGGTTGAGCAAAGCATCTACCCAGCAGACGTGAAGAAGAAAGCACCGATGTTGGTTAAATTGATCAAAGACGGCGATTGGAAGCAAGTGCTGGTGTTTACGAAAACGAAACACGGCGCAAACCGTCTGGCGAAGTTCCTGATCGAACAAAATCTACCGGCTGCTGCCATCCACGGCAACAAGAGCCAAGGCGCACGTACCAAAGCACTGGCGGATTTCAAATCGGGTGAAATTCGTGTGTTGGTCGCGACGGACATTGCTGCGCGCGGTATCGATATTCCGCAATTACCGCAAGTGGTGAACTTTGAGCTACCGAAAGTGGCAGAAGACTACGTTCACCGTATTGGTCGTACTGGCCGCGCGGGCGAAGTAGGTAAAGCGATTTCACTGGTGTGTGCGCTAGAAGCATCTGAGTTGTTTGCGATTGAACGTTTGATTCAAGAAGTACTACCACGTAAAGAGTTGGAAGGTTTTGCGCCAACCAATGTGGTGCCAGAATCTAAACTGGATACGCGCCCAATCAAACCGAAAAAACCTAAGAAGCCGAAAAAACCAAAAGCGCCAAATGCTGCAAGTGAAAATGCCCCAGCAGCCGAAAAGAAAGCAGGCAATGGTGCAAACAAACCCAAACGTCGCTTCAACGGTGGTAGCAACGGCAACAAAAACAGCACCAACCAAGGCGGTGCAGGCAAGCCTAAAGGCAACCGTGAAGGCCAAAGTCGTGCAAACAGTAAACCAGATGACCGCAAACCTAACGGCAACAAGCCAAATGGTAATAAACCGAATGGAAATAAACCAAACGGTAATAAGAGTGGCAACGCTGGTAAACCGTCTGGTAACCGCAAGCCAAACAATGCTAAGCCTGCAGGAAACAAACCGTCAGGTCAGCGCCGTAAGCCTCGTCCGCAAGCTGCAAACTAACCTGTAAACGGCCACCGATAGCAAATACAACAAAGCCGCTGATAATCTCAGCGGCTTTTTTTCTTAAAACACAGTTTTTTTAGAATACAGCTTTGTTAAAACAGTCTACATTAAAGGTGTGATTCGAATATCTGCGATTTGCGCTTCGTTCTTTTCACCCTCAATACCACCAGCGTAAATGTAGGTTTCATTCGATTTGAGGTAACTCATATTGAAGTGGTCCTTCAGCGCGATCTGATAGGTTTTTCCCTGCTCCAACGCTACTTCAATTGGCGTTGAGTAACGCATACCTTGGTTTTCACCAATATGGCCCATCTGCAAGTAACCTTGACCAACCACTTTACCTGCATCATCCAATACCTCTAACAATTTCACGGTGTTCGTGATGCCAGTATTAAGTTGCCCTAGGTTATTGTTGTACCAAGCATCGAACTGGTAAGTGCCCGTTACAGGGGCTGTAAACGACTCTGCACCTTTTACGATGCCACTGTCTTTACTCACCGTAACCACTGAGACATTGTCTTTGAGTGGCTGATATTCGCTATCAAGTTTGATGCGGATCTCTTCACCGACACAAACAGGTTGGCTTAGGTTAGAACGGAAGCCTTTATCGTTAATGCTTTCAGCCAAATAACAAGCAAAACCTGTTGGCGTATCGGAATAAGATTGAGCAATCACGTTCTTTTGAATCAGCTCGCCATTGCGATACAAGTTCACGTTGTACTTACTCGTCACGTCAATCGAAACCGAATTATCAACGCTTTTTACCACCAATGTTGGCTCTTGCGGAGAATAAACGCGACTATCTTCACTTGCGTACGGTTTCACACCAGAAACTAAAGTAATGCTGCTATCTACATTCACAAGCGCGCCCAATGTCACGTGGAAATGCCCCTCATCGTCCATCGTGACATTTTCAACTGGGTAGTAACCTGTGTCATCTTTGCTTACTTCAGGCAAGTCAATCGTTACCGAGTAGTTCTTTCCTTTGAAGTCAAAGTTTTCCAACGTGATTTGTTCAGACTGAGCCAACAAGTTATTGCGCACCCAACTTGTGATAAACGGCTTCACTTCCAACTTGCCCGTTTCGGTATGGATGCCGAATAGGGTCTCTACCACCATGTTCAAGTAGCCACCCACAGACCAAAGCTGACGCTGAGAGTTAATAACTGGGCCATCCATGCTTGGATCTTCACCATGATCACTATGGATGATGAATGACTTACCAGAAAGCCACTCTAAGTTTTCCATGTTGGATAAATTAGTTGCCGTACCACGAACCAACGATTGAATGGCATTGTTCGCTGCTGCCACATTTTGTGTTTGATGCGCGGCGCGCAAGCTGTACGCGGTAACAAATGGCCAAATTGCGCGATTATGGTACACAGGCACGTCCGGTTGTTGAGGGAAGTAAACCGGCACGCCAAACTCACTGTGTGGGTAATTGGCCATGATTTGTTTCGCCTGCGCATCACTTGCCACACCACTGATGATCGCAAGTGCTTCGCCCAACATGTCATATTTGTCGACCGCGATGTCTTTGCCATTATCAAACAAATAACTTACGTACATACCGCGTTCGGCATTCCAAAACTGCTCGTTGATAGCGGTTTTTAGCTGTGCAGCCCACTCGGTGTATTTGACCGCGTTGGTTGAATCGTACTTCTCTGCCAACTTAGCCGCGAGCTGAATCGCGCGGTAGTGAACCACGTTTGTCGATAACGCTTTGCTGCTACCAATCGCATTGACATCGTTTGGCGTCCACGTTGAATACGTTTGCTCACGCCAATCAAGGAATGATTGCTCACCGGTGTATAAACCAGATTTCGCATCAAAAGCCGCCAGGCGATCGGCTTCAAGTGTATTACTGATCGCTTTGTAAGCGCGCTCGGCAAATTGGTTGTACTCTTCCCCATCCAATGCCGAAAGTAAGCGTTCTGCACCAAGCGCCCAAGTCGTGCGGTCGGTACTGATTGGCCAGCTACCGCCCGTGCCCGTATCTTGCACAATCTGCTCGCCATCGTATTGCTGATCGGTCGTATCGCGGAAAGCGGACAATTTGAAATTCAAACCATTTTGCACGCGAGTTGGATTCATCAATGCAAGCGAAAGGTCTGCTGCGTACGCCAAATCACGCGTCCATACGTAATGCCACTTCGCGCCCGTCTCAAAAACTTCCGCTTTGATTGGGTTGTTGTAGTTGTAATTGCCGTCTTTGATTTCAGAAACGGCAAGCTGGTCTAGCTCTTTCATCGTCAACGCAAACAACGCGTCAAACGCGACATCGCCCGACACCACTCGCGGCCCTGTTTGTTCATTAATCACTAAGCCTTGGTCGAGCGCATCACGCAATTCTGTCGTCGTTGAAATACCAAATTCACGCAGTTCAGCTTTAGGATCTTTCACCGAAAAAATCACGGTATCACTCGAGTCATCGTAATTGGCGAACAGTTTCACTTCTTTATCCTGATGCCCTTGATGCACCATTGCAGGGTCGAGAATCGCATCAGAGTAGTATTTTTCCGCTTCTTCTTGCGTTGCTTTCGTCACAGTCATTGTCGCGCGACTTTCATCGGCAAAGCTCACAGAAAACTTGTAATACCCTTTGTCTTCAAACGTGATCTCAGAGTTGCAATCATCGTTCATACACGCTTCATTCGTGTCTGGTTTTGGCAGGTACTCTTGAGCTTTATCGAACGCCGCGGGCTCCTCAAAATAGGTGTATTGGATCTGCCAACCCGGATCAGCAATCTTGAACTGATTGCTACCTCGAGCGACGCGCAGTACGGTTTCGTACTCGTTATTACCCAAATAGTTTAGCTTGGCATGCTCTGCCGTGCCCCAATCCCCATTTAAACCGCGTAAATATAAGTCGGCTGAAATAATTGGTTTGTCGACCGGCATTGGCGCATCAGAAGAATCTGACCCACACCCAGCAAGACCAATACAAGACGCGACAGCAAGCGCAATAAAACTCGGTTTCATGTTCATCCCTTAGATTGTTATTTTGGCGACAGTCTAAAGAACACCTTTTTGAGGGGAAAATAGGAAGTCAGGAGCGAGCTATAGATAACATCTATACGTCAAACCCCAACAGTGATGTAGATCTATGAAATGCGCATAATTTCAATCAAATGAGATTACAGATTTGTGATTTATAAATGAAATTGTGCAAAATACCCCTCGTTCTTAGAGGGGAAAGAAAATGGACAAATCTCTGCAGCAATTTTTACTGGTTGCACGCTGCCAAAGCATCAGTGCTGCGGCAAGAATGGCAGGGTTAAGCCAGCCAACGGTAACAAGCAATTTAAAGAAGCTGGAAGAGAATCTCGGCGTGACGCTGTTTGAACGTCATCCTAATGGCATGGTGTTGACCGAATACGGACGCATCCTCTATCGCCATAGCAACGCGATGCAGCATGAATACAACCAAATGATGCAAAGCATTGATGAACGGAAACAGTATCAAGTCGGAAAAATTAAAATGGGTACTGGCGATGCGTGGTGGCCGCTGTTCGTCAAACAAGCACTCAATGAACATCTGACCAAGCAGCCATCGGCATCTACACACGTCGAATTTGGCAACCACTTAGGCTTGATGGATTCATTAATCAACGAACAGATTGAATTCTTCATCGGCCACGAGATTGTCGGCTTGTCGTCTAAATGCGATGTTACGTTTATTCCGCTATTTCAAACGGTTGATGCCTATTTTGTTTCCTCAAACCATCCACTGCTAGGGAAAACCGTCACCGAAGAAATGCTGCACGAATACCCCGCTCTTTCGGTCACTTATGACGCTAAGAAATTCGCTCACGTCATCGATAACCCAATCCCGAAACAAAATGAACGCGAAAGGCAGCAACTGGATGACAGACCGACTTACGAAGTGGATTCTCTGCTCGCCAGTATTGATGTACTGAAAGAAAGCGTCGCGGTGATGTCTTATACCCGCCATCTGCAATCGTATTTGGAATCCTTTGGCTTACGATGCTTAACCATGGAAAACGAACCAAACCCTGGCACCGTCGGGATTTATCGCCACCGCCGAGAAACCTCGGAATCGCATCTAGATCTGATTGCGGGCATCACTCAGCGCGCTAAATTGCTCAACTAGAAAGTCCAAAAACAGGCGAACTCTTTTCGGTTGATATTGACGGCTTTGATAAATGACATGCAGATCCGCTTCAGCGCCTTGCGAGAAGGCGCTGAAGTTTTTCATATACCCATCCAAAACCGTTACTAAACGTTGTTGTTTGAGGTCTTGCTGAATATCTAAAATCGATTTCAACGCAATCCCCGCACCGTCCAACGCCCATTGTCGAATTACTTCACCATCATCAGAAAATCGCTTTGGCGTGACCGTGATCGTTTGGTGAGACTCTTCATCTTTAAAGTGCCACGTTTTTAATTCTTCATTGCTGCGCACCATCGCTAAGCAGCGATGATCCGCGAGATCTTGTGGGCAGTTTGGGACACCTTGCTTCGACAAATAATCAGGTGACACACACAGCACACGTTGACTCGACGCCAGCTTGCGCGAGATGAGATTACTGTCCGCTAACTCACCGTAACGAATCACTAAATCGAGCCCCGATTCAGCCAAGTTCGATAAATTGTCATTAAGATAAAGATAAGGCGTCACATCCGGATATTGCTCAGAAAAAGCCGACACCATCGGCGAAATAATTTGTTTGCCAATATCTCGTGGAGCTGAAATTTTCAACGTTCCGCGCACTTCCGAAATACCCGTTTGCAGTAAGTTTTCCGTCTCTTTCACGCTATCAATGATGTTCAGACAAGCTTGATGATACATTGCCCCTGCGTCCGTGAGTGATACGTGGCGTGTGCTTCGGTTGAGCAGCTTTACGCCATAGCGTTCTTCTATCGCTTGCAGCCTTGCCGTTACCGTCGCCGGAGACAAACCTAACTCCCTTCCCGCCGCTGCCAGACCTTGATGTTTAACGATGCTGACAAACAACGTCATATCCGAAAACTTATCCACCTTCGCGCCCTTATTATTTGGAAAAACTGAATAATCAATTCAGATATAACCCAATTATCAAATTAAGTCGAATCCATATACTGACCCTATCGACATTGTTTAGACCCAGAACGTTATGTGACAGGGCAAAGTTAAACGCCGTAACGCTGTTCAACGCACAACAACACGCCCTACCCAGCCAAGAGATAGGAAACAAAAAATGAAACTGTACATTTATGAACATTGCCCCTTTAGCGCCCGCGTCCGTTTTGTCGCAGGCATGCTGAATATTCAGCTCGACGTCATCAACATTGCTTATGACGACGAGAGCACCACCACAAACATCATCGGCGCAAAACAAGTTCCTCTTTTGATCAAAGACGATGGTGAAGCGATGGCGGAAAGCTTAGACATCATCAACTACTTCCTTGAATTGGCATCTTCCAGCGAAAACAACCAACCCTCTACACCGGTTTTAGATTGGCAAAAACAAGCGTTTTTACCGCTACAAAAAGTCGGGTATCCGCGTTGGTCAAACATGACGTTACCGGAATTTGCAACAGAAACCGCTAAACAAGCATGGCGTGCAAAAAAGGAAACCGAAGCGTTAAATTTTGAAGCTTTGATTAACGATACGCCTGCGATTGCGAAAGAAGTCGCCGCTTTGATAGAACAAACCAAACCTTTGCTCAACCTAAGTTCAGAAAAGCAAACGTCACTGGTTGATCAAGCCATTATGTTTTCCATTCTACGCGGCTTTTTCAGTGCGCCCGAAGTGCAATGGGATCCAGCCGTACTTCACTGGATGGCAACCGCTCGTAAAGCGACCAACGTGCCAGTACTTATCTGAGGAGCGCAACATGAAACAGAGACCAAATAAGCTGTTTGAACCAGCTCAACTGAAAGCGTTGTCACTACAAAACCGTATTGTCATGGCACCAATGACTCGCGCACGTACCACTCAGCCGGGCAACATCCCGAATGAGATGATGGCAACATATTATCAACAGCGCGCTTCTGCCGGACTGATCATTTCCGAAGCCACACAAATTTCGGACGATTCTCAAGGCTACTCGTTCACACCTGGCGTTTACACCGATGCGCAAGTGGCGGGCTGGCAAGGTGTGACCCAAGCGGTCAAATTACAAGGCGCAGCGATGTTTTGTCAGCTATGGCATGTGGGCAGGGTGTCTCACCCAACATTCCAAAATGGTGAACAGCCTATCGCGCCATCTGCGCTCGCTCCGGTAGAGACGCAAGTTTGGATTGCAGATGAACAAGGCAACGGCAATATGGTCGATTGTGTTGAGCCACGCGCCATGACACAAGCGGACATCAACCGAGTTGTCGGTGATTTCGCGAACGCAGCCAAACGCGCTATTGAATCGGGTTTTGATGGTGTAGAAATCCACGGCGGGAATGGGTATCTGATAGACCAGTTCTTAAGAACCAATTCAAACCATCGAACAGACAACTACGGCGGTTCACGAGAAAATCGTATCCGTTTTCTTATCGAAGTAGTGGATGCAGTTATCGCCGCTGTTGGTGCGCATCAAGTTGGAGTGAGATTGGCACCATTCATTACGTTTAAAGATATGGACTGCCCAGATATCGTGCCAACGATCTTGGAAGCATCAAAACAGCTACAGGAGCGCGACATTGCCTACTTGCACTTGTCCGAGGCCGATTGGGCCGATGCACCAACGATTCCCGAGACGTTTCGAATCGAACTTAGAAAGCGCTTTCGCAACGCTATCATTGTCGCAGGTCGCTACAATCCTCAACGAGCAAACGAAGTGTTAGAGAAAGGCTACGCGGATCTTGTCGCATTCGGACGACCATTCGTAGCAAACCCAGACTTGGTCTCTCGATTGCAACATCACCATCCGTTGGCAGAACTCGATGGATCAACGTTGTTTGGCGGAAACGAACGAGGCTACACCGATTACCCTGCTCTGCAACAGGAATGCGCAGAACAGGCCTAACAAAAAAAAGCCCCAACCTAGCTGCTACGGTTGGGGCTGTCACCAAACTAAAATTGGTTTTAGCTAGCTTAATTTGGCCAAGAGTTAAATCACTTCTAACGCGCCGCAGCGCCAAGGTTCGATAACGACTTTGATGTGATCATTTGGCGTCATTAGCTGTCTAAACGCATCTTCCACACCATCGATTCCCACTTTGGCGGTAAGCATTTTCTGCCAAGGTAACTTATGTTCGGCAATCGCTTGTAGGCATTGCTCAAACTCGTGCGGTTGGTAGTAGTAAGAGAATCTCAAATCGAGCTCTTTTACTGTCGCGTACGCGTAGTTAATGATTGCGGGTGTCGTATGAATGCCTGATACAACGATTCGTGATCGGGCAGGAGCACGGCGCAGAAAATCGTCAATCAAGGTATGCTTGCCAACACATTCATAAATGACCAGACGTGAGTTCATCGCGTACTGCTCACCAACGGCGATCTCGTCTTCCCTGGTCGGGTTGATCAATCGATTTGCGCCAAACTCACTAGCAAGTTGCAGTTTCTCTTCCTGAAGATCGACCGCAAGAATATTGCTGACGCCACGTTGTTTCAGTGCAGCAATCACCGCCAGCCCTATAGGGCCGCAACCGACAACCAGCGCGGTTTCTTCCGTTTCGATTTCACTGCGATTGACCGCGTGCAAACCGACCGCTAGTGGTTCGGTTAATGCCGCCGCCTCAGACGGCATTCCGTCTGGGACAGGTAGCAATAACGCTTCATCAAGCAGGAAGTACTCAGAGTAAGCGCCATAAGTACCCGGAGTAACACCAACGCCCGCGCCATTTTGGCTGAGCAACATCGGCACTGAGGTGACTCGGCTACCAACGGACAACGTTTGCTGCGTATCGGCACCGTATTCGATAATTTCCGCACAGAACTCATGCCCCAACATCACTTGAGCGTGCTCACCGGCTTCATCAGGCATCAACCCGAGCTGGTGGAATACATCAAATACCTTATCCGCGTGTCGAGTAATGTGAAGGTCGGAGCCACAAATGCCACAGGCAAGGCTGCGAACCAACACTTGTCCCGCTGCAGGTTTGGGGATTTCGACTTGCTGCAGGCGGACACTACCATCCTGCATTATGATACTGTTCATCTGTTGCATGGGGTTACTCCGCTAGCTCATCGCTTAGGCCAGCAATCGCACCCGGTTTGATGTAGCGCGCGGTGAAGCCTTGTGCTTTCGCAGTTGCAATAACAACTTGCTCAATCCAACCTGCATCCATGATGTCGATGAAGTTACCCTCGTCGTCAAAGTTAATGTTCGCACCTTGGATCACCATAAAGCCATCTGCACCACCCGACTCTTCTGGACAGTGAAAGGTATGAATCGAACCGCCCGGCTCATATAAGTAGCTACCAGAAGTTTGGACTTGATCTGGGTACTCAATGTAGTGCCAAGCGCCACTCAGCGTATAGAAATGCACCACGCCAGTGTGGAAGTGCTTAGGCAGAGTGATACCCGGTTTGAATTTGGCACGAATCACCCAAGTACCGTTTTCTGGGTCAAGAAACAACGGGTAAACATCCACACCCGGTAACGCGTCTTTGATGAGCGACTCCTCATTGGTATTAAGAGTTAATAAGAAATCTTGGTGCTGAATAACTTCTGGTAATGACATAACTTACATCCTCGCTATTGCTGTAATGTGGCGTACTCGCCTATCCCATAAGTGGGTACTTAAAATTCTCGAAACCGTCAGATGCGCTGATGGTACAACCGTTGATACAGTTGGCTTTCTCGCTGACCAGAAACGCCACCACATCAGCAATCTCTTCTGGTTGTGTGAAGTTTTGACGCATCTGTTCTTTGCGGATGTGGTCCCACAGGCCAATCTCTTCGTATTGCCTTAACATCGGAGTATCAACGCGTCCCGGAGCGACAGCGCAAACACGAATACCCAATGGTGCGAGTTCTAATGCGGCGCATTTGGTCATCATATCGACTGCGGCTTTACTGACGTTGTAGGTAAAGGTCATCTCAGACGCCATTCGTGCGTAAACAGAAGAAGTATTGAGGATCACGCCCGGCGTGCCTTGCGCTTGGAATTGTCTTCCAGAGGCAAGAATGCCGTAGTAAACGCCATTTTGGTTGACCTTAGAGATCGGCTCAAAATCGGCAATTGGGTCGTGGTCAAGCAGAGGTTTCGGTGCACCGATGCCCGCGTTGTTGACCATGATGTCAAGCGAGCCAAACTGTTCGACCGCGCACTTCACCATAGCTTCAACTTGTTGGTAATCGGTGACGTCCGCGACAAAGGTTCCCAACTGCTTTGAGTCAAAACTTGTGTACATTTGCAGTGATTGTTCTGAAATATCGACAGCAAGCACTTTGGCTCCTTGCTCTCTCAGCTTTGCAATGATGGCTTGGCCAATTCCACCAGCCGCCCCAGTCACAATGGCCGTTTTATTGATAAGTTCCATACTGCTTCTCATCCATGCGTTGTTGTTATCAAAATGTAACCTAGATCAACTCACTGACACTCACTTGACCTTTTGCGAAGTAAATTTGATACATTGCGATTTACAACCTGTTAACATTTAAAAATCGAGACATGTATATCGTACGAAGTGGCGCTGCCGATAAATTTGATAGCTTGGTTTCCGAACTGGGGCAGAATCCGGTTGAGATTATGGCTGCCGTCGGGCTGTCTGCGGCGCAGTTTCGCAATCCCGATACGTATCTCGCCTACCCTAGGCTAGCTGAATTGCTGGAGGAAGCGGCTGCTCGTTGTCAGCAACCGCTGTTTGGCGTGTTGCTCGCCGAGCGTCAAAACCTACAGAGCTTGGGAGACTTACCAATGCTAGTTTCCCGGGCGCAAACGGTCGGTGAAGCCTTGGCGCGGGTGAATGATTTTCTCTATCTGCATTCGTCAGGGGTCACTCTCAACATGACGCCACAAGATGATTGGGTACGGTTGTCGCTCAATATTGATGTGCACAGCGAACGAGGTATCGCGCAGTTGATGCAGCTCAGTGTGTCGCATCTGGCGATGTTTATTGCCAGTCTGCTTGATATTGAAGCAAGTCACTTCGCGCTACATTTGACTCAACACGCAACATTGGAAGTAGAAAAAAGCAAGTTTGCCCAGCAGAACAAACTGCGTTTCGGTGATAAGTTTGACGGCATCCTACTTAAAGCGACTCTGCTTAACGCTAAGAACCACCAAGATGAAGACGCACTAGAGCGCCATTTTCAACAGCACCTCAAAGAGCTGCAAACCCGTTATCCCAACAATCTCAGTGACCAAGCAGCAAACATGATTGGCCGTCTGCTCTCAACCGGAGAATGCAGCGTTGAGCGCGTTGCAAGAGCATTGGACCTGCATCCGAGAATGCTGCAAAACAAGCTGAAACAACAGGGCACAAATTATCGGCAGCTATTGCAGCAAGTGCGTCAGGATTTTGCAGAACAGCGTTTAAGTGAGAATATTCAGAGCATTACCGATATCGCGTTGCAATTGGGTTATGCCGAAACTGCGGTCTTCAGCCGCCACTTTCGCCGTTGGACGGGGAAATCGCCAAGACAATGGCGACAAGAAAAAACTCTGTTACAAACGTTTAAGCCCATCAGATAAAAGCATAAATAACCTATCGCTCAAACCAAAAAGTGTGAGGTGGGAGGGTTGGTATCGAGAATTTCAGCAATCACAGATAACCCGTGTTTGATGTAGCCTCGGTTTGTTTCTGCTCCCAAACTGATTCGCACGTAAGGCATTGGCTGATTAGTATCGAGAACAAACGGTTTATATCCAGTGATCTGCACCCCTGAACGCTTAGCCGAAGCAACCAGGTCATCGCTATTCCACTGCTCGGGTAGTCTCAACCAAATGTGCTGTCCATTCGGGTGCGAGCTATAAACATGCCCTTCTAAAGCGGCTTTTGCTATTCGCTGTCGCTTAGCAAACTCATTGACTTGAAAGCGAATAAGTCGATTTAACGTACCGTTTTCGATCCACAAATGAGCGACTTCAAATGGTAATGGAGTCGCAGACCAACTCGTTGCCGCTAAACGACCAATCGCGTGCTGCAAAAAATGACGTGGGACCGTCAGATAGCCAGTGCGCATGCCTGGCGCTACAACTTTGGTTAAACTGGTGACATAGAAAGCCTGTTCGGGTAACAATGTGGCAAGGGGTGGGACACGGTTAGGCTCTAGTGCTCCATACACGTCATCTTCAATGACATAGATGTCGTATTGCTGCGCAATATTCGCTATCGCCTCTCGGCGTTCAACATCCATATGCGCACTAGTCGGGTTAGCCATGCTCGGTGTGCAACACAATACCTTGATTGGTTTGTGTTTACATGCCCATTCAAATGCATCCGGCGTTATACCAAACTCATCCATTTCAAGTGGTTGCAACTTAAATCCAAGCATTCTCGAGCGAGAGATCAAGCCATGATCAACCAAGTGACCACAAGCAACTAAATCACCGTGTTCAACAACTGTGCTTAAAGCCAACGTTAAACCATGGCATGCTCCATTTGTGAGTAATATTTGATCGGCACCCACATCCAACCCTTGGCTACTTAGAAATCGTGCTCCTGACTCAATATGATGAGGCTGACCTGTTACCGGCTTTGCTTTACTGATCAAACCACGATTGTTTGTTTGCCCAGCAATCTCCATTAACGCCTGATTAAAAAGCGTAATGTGGCGATCGGTCACCACTGGATGTGCAATCGACATATCAATTTCATCCGGCGTTTCTTTCATCTCTTGTGTCAGCATAAACTCCGTGTCCGTACTTTCATCCACAAAACCTGATTTGACAAAAGTACCATTCCCAACCCAAGACTCGATCGCCCCTTTTTTCTCTGCATAACCATATGCATGGCTCACCGTTTGTACGCTGACGCCAATTTGCTCTGCAAACTCACGATGTGTGGGTAATCGAGTCCCCGGTTTTAGATAACCACTGCGGACACATTCGACAAGATAGTTACCAATGGAGATGTATTTAGCGGTGCCTGGCCGAATGATCGGGTTCAAAGAAATTGTCATGACACAATATTTTAATTGATTCATTTTTAACGCTCATTGTAACTTCCATTTAACAAATGGCGAACTTTAACTCACAAAACGAGGTGAAATGCACAAAAGTAAACCACAATTGTAATGATTGACATGAAATGTATGGGTTAAACAAACATGTTAAACAGCATCGTTTAATCCAAATACAACCCCAGAGGTAAATTGCAATCATTTTTAACGCAGATCTGGCTAGCTGGTAGAAGGTAGAAATACCTCAGCGTCTCCGAAGGCCCATAAGGCGTCGGATTTCTAACAAGGAGAAAATATGAGAGGCGTTGCTTTGCATTTTACACTGGATGAGTTCCAGGATCGGTTAACGAAAGTTCGGCAATCGATGGAAGAAAGAGAATTGGATGTCCTTATCATTCATGACCCTTCTAACATGGCGTGGCTGACAGGCTATGATGGGTGGTCTTTTTACGTGCCACAATGTGTCGTTGTTGGTCCATCTGATGAACCTGTTTGGTTTGGACGCTGCCAAGATGCCAACGGAGCATACAGGACTGCGTATATGTCGGCAGAAAACATTACCTACTATCCAGACCATTATGTAATGAACCCGCCGTTACACCCGATGGATTTCCTGGTCGAAGCCGTACTGGCTCCGCGCCTTTGGGATCGTGGTCGCATCGGCGTAGAAAAAGATAACTATTACTTTAGCGCCACCGCTTACGAATCACTCACTACGCACCTACCGAATGCTCAACTTCTCGATGCAACTGGACTAGTCAACTGGTGCCGCGCCGTTAAATCCGATCAAGAACTGGCATACATGTACCGTGCCGCTCGCATTGTTGAAAATATGCACCGCGTCGCGTTCGACATGATTGAACCAGGATTACCGAAACACCACCTTGTTGCCGAGATTAACCGCCAAGCCGTGCTCGGGCATGAAGACCACTTTGGCGATTACACCGCGATTGTGCCGCTTTTGCCATCAGGTTCTGATGCTTCCGCACCTCACCTGACTTGGGATGACAGACCCTTCAAGAAAGGCGAAGGGACGTTTTTTGAAATCGCTGGGGCGCACCGCCGTTACCACTGCCCACTCTCACGCACTATTTTTCTTGGCGAGCCTGACGACAAGTTCAAACGAGCCGACGAAGCCCTGACTCTAGGACTTGAAGCGGGCTTGAAAGTGGCAAAGCCCGGAAATACCTGCGCCGACATCGCCAATGCACTAAACCAGGTTCTCGATAAAGCGGGATTCTCACGCGAAGGTGCCCGTTGTGGCTACCCAATAGGTTTGAGCTACCCACCAGATTGGGGGGAACGAACCATGAGTTTGCGAGACACCGATAAAACCATCTTGAGAGAAGGCATGACATTCCATTTTATGCCGGGGCTGTGGTTCAAAGATTGGGGGTTAGAAACAACGGAAAGTATCGTCATTACCCATAATGGAGCAAAAACGCTGTGTGACTTTCCACGCCACTTATTTGTTAAACACTAATTTTTCAAACCTCAGGCTCTGTTGAGCTAGGTCTGAGAACTAAAAGGACTTGATATGCAAAAAAGCTCGATCACAGCCACCATAGACTTTGACCGAGAAGGTGTACAGCACGGCTTTTTAACGCTGCCCTATTCACATGACGACTCCGCCTGGGGCAGTATTATGATACCTATCACCGTGATCAAAAATGGTCACGGACCAACCGCACTGCTTACTGGCGGTAATCACGGAGACGAATACGAAGGCATCACCAGCCTGCTAAAATTGGCGAACTCGCTTCAGGCAGATCAAATCCAAGGTCGTGTCATTATTGTACCCATGATGAACTTACCTGCGGTACAAAATGCCTCACGTACGTCGTTTATCGATAAAGGGAATTTAAATCGCAGCTTTCCCGGCAACCCCATAGGCACAGTGACCGAGAAAATTGCGGATTATTTTACTCGTTACCTAGTTCCTAAGTGCGATTTTGCGTTAGACATTCACTCAGGTGGTAAAACGTTAGATATCGTGCCGTTCGCCGCTGCCCATCGTCTCGACAATCTCGATCAAGAAGAAGCCTGCATATTAGGTGCAAAACTGTTTGGCGCACCTTACACCATGATCTTGCTCGAAATGGACGCCACCAGCCTGTATGACACTGCCGTGGAGTCTCAGGGAAAAATCTTTGTTACCACCGAACTAAGAGGAGGCGGAACCAGCACTCCAGAAACCATCGCTTATTCCGACCGTGGCATTCGCAACTTCTTGCGCTTCTCAGGCAACTTGCCCGGTGACTACGAACAACCAACCCAACCAACTAAATTATTAGATATGCCTGATGCAAGTTGTTATGTGCAAAGCCAACACCACGGCATCACAGAATACTTATTTGATCTTGGCGATACCGTCAAAAAGGGCGATGTATTAGTGAGAATCTTCTCGACCGAGCGCACAGGTACCGCCCCCGTTGAGTACAAGTCACAGCGCAATGGTATTTTCGCGGCACGTCGTTTTCCTGCTATGGTGAATATCGGTGACACTATCGCAGTTATAGCCGAAGACTGCGGCGAGATAGGCTGATTGAAAAGCCAACTAAAGAAATCAAAACAAATGGCATACCAGAAGCAAACTGGAAAGCACCTTATAACAGCGACCAGTCATCAGCCTTTCATGAAATGATTAGTATTCAACAGGGAGACTCATAATGCGCCTCGATCGCTACGACGTAAAAATTCTACAAATACTTCATGATAATGGTCGTATCACCAAATCTCACCTTGCCGAGGCCATCAACCTATCCGTGAGCCCTTGCTGGGAGCGTGTCAAAAAACTGGAAGAAGCAGGCATCATTGAAGGTTACGGAGCAAAAGTAAATACCGATATTTTGTTCAAACGAACGTCAGTTATGGTTGAAGTTACGCTCAAAGAACACAACGCCCAAGCGTTCAAACGCTTCGAGCAACTGGTTCAACATTCACAAGAAGTCACTGATTGCTATGCCACGGGCGGTGGTGTCGATTACATCCTTAAAATTCAGTCAGAAGATATCGACCAATATCAGCGGCTTATCGACAACTGGTTAGACTCAGATGTGGGCATTGAGCGCTACTTTACTTACATTGTGACAAAAACAATCAAACGTGATGCGGGCACATTCGAAGTAAACCAAAACGCTTTGTTATAAAAGGGAAAATGCGTATCAGGCGTGAACAGAAAAAACACCATATTTAACGGCACTAAAAAGAAAGTTCTGACGTTTTAAACCTCGGTATCAGAAATTATTTCGGTCACTTCTCCATTACAGTTTCATTATGGACAACGATGCTGGGAGAAGGACTCATGGCAGCACTGCACAGCTTACACGCTGAAGAATTAAAAGCCTCGCACGACATGATGGCGATAATGAAAGACGTACGTTTGGTGAGAGGTTTAGCGTACGTGAATGGCAAATGGGTAAGTGGTGATCAATTTCATCCGGTGGATAATCCAGCAGATGGCACGGTCATCGGTTACATCACTAAGCTATCTCAGCAACAACTCTATCAAGCGATTGATGAAGCCGACCAAGCCTTTCGTCAATGGCGAAAAATGCAAGCAGAAGAGCGCGCTGAAATTCTCATGCGTTGGCACGACCTGATTCTAGAATCAAAGCAAGACCTTGCTCATTTGATGGTGATGGAGCAAGGAAAAACACTAGGTGATGCTGTAGGTGAGATTGACTACGGCGCATCCTTTGTTCGTTGGTTTGCCGAAGAAGCACGCCGCTGTTATGGCGAAACCATCCCAAGTCATATTCCGAATGCGCAGCTATCAACGGTGCGCGAGCCAATTGGTGTCGCAGCACTGATTACGCCATGGAACTTTCCTAATGCCATGATCACACGCAAAGCCGCAGCCGCACTAGCAATAGGCTGTCCGGTGCTCATTAAGCCAGCCAGTGAAACGCCTTTTTCTGCGTTAGCGTTGGCAGAGTTAGCAGATCGAGCTGGCTTTCCACCTGGTGTGTTTAACGTGATCACTGGCGATGCGGTGATGGTGTCACAAACCTTGTGTCACTCCGATAAAGTCAAAGCGCTCTCGTTCACAGGCTCAACTCGAGTAGGCAAACTATTGCTACGCGACGCGGCACAAACCGTGAAGAAGTGCAGTATGGAACTCGGTGGTAACGCCCCTTTCATCGTGCTGCCAGATATGGATGTCGAGCAAGCAGCCAAAGCCGCCGTGGATGCGAAGTTTCAAACCGCAGGACAAGACTGCTTGGCCGCAAACCGTATTTTCGTCCCTGACGATAAGTACGAAGCATTTTTGGAAGCATTTGCCAAAAAAATGAGCCACATCGTTTTGGGCAATGGCTTAGACGAAAAAACCACCATGGGACCGCTTATTAATCGCACTGCGGTGGATAAAGCGCATGATTTGGTGCGTGACGCGCTCGACAAAGGCGCGCGATTGGTAGCGGGCTACCACCAGCCCGTACCAGGCGAAAACTTCTTCGCGCCGACATTGCTAGCCGATGTAACCCCTGAAATGGCGGTGTATCGCGAAGAGAATTTTTGTCCTGTGGCAGGCGTATTGCCTTACCAAGACTTAGATACCGTGATTGAAATGAGCAACGACACTGAGTACGGCTTAGCTGCCTATGTTTATGGTCACGATATTCACCAAATTTGGCACTGCATGCGCGGTTTGGAGTTTGGCATGGTGAGCGTGAACTCCGTCAAAATGACAGGGCACCCTATCCCATTCGGCGGCGTGAAACAGTCTGGTCTTGGACGAGAAGGAAGCCGTCACGGATTTGAAGAATACAGCGAAATCAAATACTGCTGCTTAGGCGCTTTACCAACCGTCAGTGGCAGTTGAGGCACGAAATATGGATATCCAATTATTCGAGGAGAAGGATCATGAGTAACAAAACCCAACAACTTATAGAGATCGATCGTCAGAGAGTATTTCATGCCTCAACCCACCTGAAGCAGTATGCGGCCGGGGAGCTTTCGGGAAGAATTATCTCGAGCGGAAGCGGAATACGCATCACCGATTCAGAAGGCATCGAGCTGATAGACGGCTTTGCCGGGTTGTATTGTGTGAACATTGGCTATGGCAGGACTGAAATGGCCGATGCGATTTATGAACAAGCCAAAGAACTGGCGTACTACCACACTTACGTCGGCCATACGAACGAAGCGCTCGTGACACTGTCAGATCGCATCATCAAAATGGCGCCTGAAGGCATGAGCAAAGTTTACTACGGCATGTCAGGCAGCGACGCGAACGAAACTCAACTTAAGTTGGTATGGTATTACAACAATGCTCGTGGTCTACCAGAGAAGAAAAAAATCATTTCGCGTGACCGCGGCTACCATGGTTCAAGTATCGCGTCCGGTTCAATGACAGGTTTGCCGCTGTTCCACGCCCATTTTGATTTACCACTTGAGCGTATCAAACACACCATCGCGCCATATTATTATCGCCGTGAAGACGAGAGTATGTCTGAGCTCGAATTCTCTCAATATTGCGCAGATCAACTCGAAGCGATGATCTTGGAAGAAGGCCCAGAAACGGTAGCAGCAATGATTGCAGAACCAGTGCTCGGTACTGGCGGTATTGTGCCACCACCAGCAGGGTACTGGCAGGCGATTCGCAAAGTGCTCGACAAATACGATGTACTCTTGATTGCGGATGAAGTGGTGTGTGGCTTTGGTCGCCTCGGCTCCGATTTTGGCTCACTCCACTACGACATGAAACCAGATCTCATCACAGTAGCGAAAGGGTTAACCTCAGCGTATCAACCGCTGTCTGGCGTGATCGTCGGTGAACGAGTTTGGAGTGTGCTAGAAAACGGCACCGACCAATGGGGCGCTATCGGACACGGTTATACCTACTCTGGTCACCCAATGGGAGCGGCAGCCGCGAACTGCAACCTCGATATCATTGAACGTGAAGGCCTGGTGCAAAACGCAGCCGAAGTCGGCGCTTACTTGCAGCAACGTATGGCGGAGACGTTTAACGATCATCCATTGGTCGGTGATACTCGTGGCGTTGGCTTGTTGCATGCGTTGGAGTTTTCTTCAGACAAACTACGCCGAGCACACTTTGATCCAAACTTGAAAGTAGGTCCGCAAATCGCGGCGGCCTGTTTAGAGCAAGGCTTAATCGCTCGCGCCATGCCACATGGTGACATCCTCGGTTTTGCTCCACCGCTTATCGCGAATCGTAACGATATAGACACCATTGTCGACAAAGCGCATCAAGCGGTAAACAAAGTGATGGATAACCTCGTCACATCTAAACAGTGGCAGCCATAACCCACCTAGATTTCAGTAATGCTCGCGGGCTTTGGAGAAGGCCCGCTTTGCACTTTCCTTAAAGAGATAACAGGCCAACCAAACATTTTAGACCCATAGGAAGCACTATTATTTACTACAAGTGGCAATAGTGGGTAAAATGCCCCAAATTGCGCACTAACTGGATAAAACATGGCAAAACTTACCCTTCAAGAACAAATGCTGAAAGCTGGCTTAGTTAATGAAAAGAAACTAAAGAAAGCGAAGAAAGGCTCTAAAAAATCACGCGTTCAAGCACGCGAAGTAAAAGCGGCGGTTGAAGAGAATAAACGCCAACAGTTAGAGCGTGATAAACAATTGAGCGAGCAGCAAAATGCTGAGCGATTAAATAAAGAGATCAAAGCGCAGATCAATCAATTGATTGAGATGAACAAGATCGACTTAAAAGATGGCGACATCAAATACAACTTCACTCACGGTACGCTAGTGAAATCACTTTATGTAGATTCACTTATCCGCGAGCAGTTGATCAAAGGTATTTTGGCAATCGCAATTTTTGGTGAAAGCTATGTTGTCATTCCACGTGGAGTAGCGAATAAAATTGCTCAACGTGATGAGTCCGTCATCATCGAACAAAAAGAACCTGAATCGGACATTCCAGCAGAAGACGATCCATACGCAGATTTCGTCGTGCCTGACGATTTGATGTGGTAACAATAAATTAATCGATGCATCAACGAAAAGAGCCGCTAATGTAACATCAGCGGCTTTTTTATAGAAAAATAATCTACAGAGATGATGTTTTGTTATTGCTTACTTAGTAGCAAATTCGCCCCTGATGCAGCTAAAAACAACGAACATCCGCGATTGAAACGTTTCGCCATTTTGGGATTTGAAAACCAGTGTCTCAAGTACAAACCAAAGATGGCATAGATTGAAATGGCGACCATTTCTAATATCAAAAACGTGGAGCCAAGGGCAAAAAACTGCTCTTGGACGTTGGCATTGGCATCAACAAATTGCGGCAAGAATGCAGTAAAAATAAGAATCGCTTTCGGGTTGCCAGCAGCAAGCGTAAATTCTTGCTTCGCAAGTCCTGCGTAATTGCGCGAATTGTCCAAGTCAGAGATCGGGCTGGACTCTGAACGCCAAAGGTTGAACGCAATCCACAGTAGATACAGCGCCCCTACCAGCTTTATTGCCAAAAATAGCATTTCTGACGTATACAAAATCACAGCCAGACCTGATGCAGACAACGCAATCATCGCTGAAAAAGCAGCAACTCTGCCTAAACTGGCCGTAAACGCGGCCCTAAAGCCGTAACAACGCGCATTATTCATTGCCAATAAATTGTTTGGGCCTGGAGCCATATTTAGAGCGAAGCAAGCAGGAATAAAAAGGAGAAGCTGCCAAATATCCATAATAAAATGGTCTTAGTGAGTGATTTTGATCGGTACCCTAACATCTGTTAATAAAGTGAGTAAACCACAAACCGATCTTAAAGCAACTCAGCACCAAATCGTACCGTGCGAGCTTGAACTAACGTGCAGTTCGTTTCAGCCATCAGCTCCGCTAGGGTGATGTTTGGGTTTTGTCTCACCAAACGTATCAACTTCACGTCCAAAGGTTCCAATTTGTCTTGGTGAGCAAGTAGAGCTTGTTCGATCTTGTTGATCGCAAATCGCATCGTCTCTGCTTCTTCGTTTTTGAGATGCTCTAAAAACGCTTTTACATCCAAAGCCTCGCCCGAGATTTGCCAGTGACGAGATCGTCTAATTCGCTTAAGATCGCACTGTTTTTCTGCTGCGAGTGTTTTCGCTCGCTTGGCATGGTCGCCCCCAATACGGTGAATCAAGGATGGGAGCGAAATCGTAATCTTCGTCTCTTTCATGGCCTTTTCTTTCATCGTCTTAGCCCTCAACCACCGACACATTCTCGCCAACCCATGCCAGCAACTGTTTTGCCGCTTTGGATAACACCTGATTTTGACGCACGATGTAGCCGAAATCAGTGTTTGGAAAACTTGGCAAAGGCGTAACTTCACGAGAAAGCTTTAATCTCGGATCGAGCGAGAAATCCGGCACAATAGCAGTCCCAAACCCCGCTTCCGCCCAGTCGATTTGTGCTTCCACACTGCCCACTTCCATCACGCGATGCTTAGGCAGATTTAGTTCAGGTAAAGACGCATCAATCAGCTCTCGGGTTCGAGTATCGTGCCCTAGCAGGATCAGCGTCTGGCTCTCTTTTCGATTGTCTTGCCACTCAAAAATGTTATCGCCAAACGCACACCAGTGAATCTGCGTGAGAGGCGTAAAATGCAGCGGTTGACTCTCTTTTTGTGCGATAACAAAGCCGATATCGGCACGCGCACTTTTCACCAAATCCACCGCTTGAGAAGATGTGGTATTGAACAATGCCAAGTCGATCCCCGGATATTCACTTTTGAATTGCTGAAATGGTTTGATAAGCAGTAAACGTGAAACAATATCGCTCGCCGCAATAGAAAGCGTCCCCTGCGTAAGATCGTTGATGGCATTGAGATCCGACTGACAAATTTGCAGCTCATTGAGCATCCGCTGCGCCGTAGCTAACAAACGCTTCCCCGCTTGCGTCAACTGCACAGGATTTCGCTCAATCAATTTCGTGCGCGTGGCTTGCTCCAACTGCTTGATATGCAAACTTACGTTCGGCTGTGTCATGTGGAGTTCCGTCGCTGTTTTACCAAAGTGTTTTACCTCTGCAAGAGTTACGAAGGTTCGCAGCCAGTTCAAATCTAACATTGCCAATTCCGATATGAGATTCTTATCAAGTTAATGAGTATAATTAATTTCTCTTATTATGGCGAACACCTTAAGATTTTTGCATCTGTTTTTGGAGATTAAATTATGTCGTCTATCGTTGTTGTGGGTGCAAACTGGGGTGATGAAGGCAAAGGCCGCATCGTTGACTTTTTGGCAGAGCAAGCTTCTGCGAGCATTCGTTTCCAAGGTGGTAACAACGCGGGTCACACCGTGGTTAACGATCTAGGTACGTTTAAGCTGCACCAGCTACCAAGTGGCGTATTCAACCCAGACTGTTTGGCAGTGTTAGGTCCGGGTATGGTTATCAGCCCTGCGTTGCTGTCTCAGGAGATTGCGGAAGTTGAAGAAGCAGGCGTAAAAGTGAATATGTGCATCTCAGATCGCGCAACACTGTGTCTACCTCTACACGCACTAGAAGATACGCTAGAAGAACAACGTTTAGGCGACAAAGCATACGGTTCAACTCGTCAAGGTATTGCACCTGCTTACGGTGACCGCGTAATGAAGAAAGGCATCCTAGTTGGTTGGTTGAAGCAACCAGAAGTATTGGTTGAACGCCTTCAATTCATGATGGATTGGAAACTGCCGCAACTGCGTGCACTTTACCCGACGTTCGAGTTTGAACAAACCGCTGAAGAACTGGCGAACTGGCTGCTAGAAGTCTCTGCACCTTGGCGCGATTCAATTTGCAACGTAACGCTTCCTCTAAAAGAACTACAAGCGAAAGACAAAACACTATTGTTCGAAGCACAGCTTGGCGCAGGTCGTGACCTTGTTTACGGTGAGTACCCTTGGACAACATCTTCTAACGTTGTATCAATGTACGCGGGTATCGGTAGTGGCCTTCCGGCACTTCGTCCTGAACGCGTTATTGCGGTTGCAAAAGCCTTCAGCTCATCAGTGGGTACTGGTACGTTGATCACTGCAATGGAAGAGCAAGACGCTTTCCGCGAACTTGCTGGCGAGTTCGGTGCAACTACGGGTCGTCCACGCGACATGGGCTACTTCGACGCAGTCGCTACGAAAAATGGCGTTGAACTGCAAGCCGCAACTGAAATTGCACTAACGAAAGTAGACTGTTTGACTGGCCTTAACGATCTGAAAATCTGTGTTGGCTACGAAGGCGACCACAGCGAAAACCCAATCTGGCCTCAAACTGCCTCTCTTGCGCCAATCTACGAGAAGATGGAAAGCTGGAGCGAGGACATCACAGGTTGTCGTAAGTTTGAAGAGCTTCCAGTAGCAGCACAGAAATACGTTCTACGCATTGAGGAACTCATGGGCGTACCAGTAAAAATGGTGTCTGTGGGTCCTGGTCGTGAACAAATGATTATGCGATAAGATGTGAGTTAACACATCATTGGCAAGCGGCTTTTATCTGTTCCGGGGTAAAGCCGCTTTTTTTTACACTGTAAACTTTGAAAAATTGCACGGCTAAATTCATGTTTAGTAACCTCATCACGAGACTCCTACCTCCTTTATTTATAAATCAATAAATTATAGGGCTTAACACGTTGTGCACGTTACTAGCACATCTCACTTGTTAAAGAAGCACGTCAATTAGGTTAACTGGTTGATTTGATATTCTTTAAGTGATTAGTTGATCACGATCTTCATCTGCAATTTGTTGAACTAGTACTCAAAAAATCTAACCCGCTGTTTTTAGGATAGATGAGTTCCCCAACATCCAACCTAACAGCAGGTGATTCCCATGACGAAAAATCTTTTCCGCCTCAGTACGATAACCCTTGGTTTGTGCCTTAGTTCTTTGTCTTTCGCGCAATCCGATCTTCCGAACATTAAAATTCTTGCCACTGGCGGCACCATAGCAGGCGCAGGTCAATCTGCAACAGAGTCAAACTACACAGCAGGTAAAGTCGGCGTTGAATCATTGATTTCTGCGGTGCCGAGTATGACCAAGATTGCCGATATTTCTGGAGAGCAAGTGGTCAGTATCGGTTCACAAGATATGAATGATGAAGTGTGGCTAAAATTATCGAAAAGAGTTAATGAGCTACTCGCTCAAGATGATGTTGACGGCATCGTCATTACTCATGGTACGGATACGTTAGAGGAAACCGCTTACTTCCTTGATCTGACCGTCAAGAGCAAAAAGCCTGTCGTGATCGTCGGTGCAATGCGTCCTTCCACCGCAATGAGTGCTGATGGACCAGTCAACTTATACAATGCAGTCGTAACAGCCACCGATGAAGATTCAGAAGGACGTGGCGTGCTAGTCGCAATGAATGACACGATTTTCGATGCGCGAGATGTGACAAAAACCAATACAACCTCCGTCAGCACTTTCCAGTCACCCAACTTTGGTGCTATCGGCTACATTCATAATAGCGATGCCAAATATCAACGAAGCCCAGAGCGTAAACATACGACAGAAACCCCATTCGATGTATCAAAGCTTACTAAGTTGCCTAAGGTCGGTATTGTTTATAACTATGCAAATGCCTCCAATTTGCCAGTGAAAGCCTTTGTGGATGCGAAGTTTGACGGCATCGTAAGTGCTGGTGTCGGTAATGGTAACTTGTACCACACTGTGTTTGATGAGCTAGAGAAAGCGAGTAAAGATGGCGTTGTTGTTGTAAGAAGCTCCCGAACGCCTAGCGGCTCAACCACTTTGGATGCTGAAATTGATGACGAAAAATACGGCTTTGTTGCCGCTGGTACATTGAACCCACAAAAAGCACGTATCTTACTGATGCTGTCACTAACTCAGACCAAAAACTATCAAGACATCCAAAAGATGTTCCAATACTATTAATTCTGTCTAAGGTTCATTCGATAGAGGAGGTATACATCTTACCTCCTCTTGCACATAGCGACATGAGCGTCTCTTGTTAGCCAAACAAGCGACGCTTCATTCCTGCTTTTTCCAGAATACGCGTAGTAATTTCCTCAACAGACAGAGAGGACGTATTGATATATGGGATCGCCTCTCTTCTAAACAACGCCTCAACAGTGTCTAGCTCCAGCTTACACTGCTCTGTGCTAGCGTAATCACTTCCAGACAAACGATTTTCACGGATTTCAGTCAAGCGCTCGGGATCGATAGTCAGCCCAAACAACTTATGACGATGGATCTCAAACTCAGGCAACAAACGCATCATCTTCACATCTTCCGCAATGAACGGATAGTTCACAACACGTAAACCAAATTGCATCGCCATGTACAAGCTAGTCGGCGTTTTTCCGCTGCGCGATACTCCCAGCAGGATAATATCGGCTTGTTCCAACCCTTTTAGCGTGATGCCATCATCATGCGCCAATGTGTATTCAATAGCCGCAATACGGTCAAAATAGGTGTCGGAATCTTTCCCCACGCTGCGAGAACGCTGCAACTTAGGCTTTGGTGCCATCTGAATGTCGTCTTGCACTTTCTGCACAATACTCTCCAACACATCGTAACTGTATGCCGGCGCTTCAAGCAGCATTTCACGTACTTCTGGAACGACAATTGAGAAAAAGACCAGAGGTTTGACGCCATTGCGCTGGTAGGAAGTTTCAATTTCTTTGACTACGTCAGTAGCTTTGTCCTGACTTTCTACAAACGGAAAGGTTTTTTCGTTAGGAATGAACGGAAATTGACCGAGAACAACATGCCCTAATGTCTCACATGTTATCGCCGTACCGTCAGAAACATAGAATACATCACGACTTTGGTTATTTATTTGCATTTCTGTTTAATTTTTCAAAATCTTTTGAGTAGGATGGTACACATAATATTAATAAATCAGTTTGGCTTTCAGTTAGGTTCACCACAGCTTTAAAAATTCTTTTGAATTTTTTTCAGCCAGAACGTAATCGTTTGCCTTTGATATCAATCTAAATGAAGCAATGTATGGTCAACGTGTAATAACAGCCAACATGATGCGATTGTTTAGATCGATTTAAGTCCCCCTACTAAGCTGCAATGTTTCTGGAGAAAGACATGCAAAAGAACACCCTCTGGTTCAATGGCCTATCCATGGATGATGTCGACAAAGTCGGCGGTAAGAATGCTTCACTTGGCGAAATGGTTTCTAACCTAGCAAACGCAGGCGTTTCTGTACCAAATGGTTTTGCGACAACCTCATACGCGTTTAACCAATTCCTTGACCACGAAGGTTTGGATGAGCGTATTCACCAATTACTCGATGAACTAGACGTTGAAGATGTAGAAGCTCTGCGTAAGACAGGTGCAAACATTCGTCAATGGGTATTAGAGGCCCCTTTCCCTGCGGACCTTGAACAAGAAATTCGTGAAAACTACCAAGAACTGATCGAAGGCAATCCTGAGCTTTCAGTCGCAGTTCGTTCATCTGCTACGGCAGAAGACCTACCTGATGCTTCTTTTGCTGGTCAGCAAGAAACGTTTTTGAACGTGAAAGGCATCGACGCAGTACTAGAAGCAACTAAGCACGTATACGCTTCTCTATTTAACGACCGTGCGATTTCTTACCGCGTTCACCAAGGGTTCGACCACCGTGGCATCTCGCTATCTGCGGGTATCCAACGTATGGTGCGTTCAGATAAAGCCTCGTCGGGTGTTATGTTTACACTAGACACTGAATCGGGTTTCGACCAAGTTGTCTTCATCACCTCTTCATGGGGTCTAGGCGAGATGGTCGTTCAAGGTGCAGTAAACCCTGACGAGTTCTACGTTCACAAGCCAATGCTTGAAGCAGGCGAACACCCAATCGTTAAGAAAACATTTGGTTCTAAGTTGATCAAAATGATCTACTCAGATAACCAAGAAATCGGCAAACAAGTTGATATCGTTGATACTTCTGATGAAGAGCGCAACACGTTCTCATTGAACGACGACGAGATCAAAGAGCTCGCAAAACAAGCAATGATCATCGAAAAGCACTATCAGCGTCCAATGGACATTGAATGGGCAAAAGATGGCATTGATGGCAAGCTGTACATTGTTCAAGCGCGTCCTGAAACCGTATGTTCACAAACGGAACAAAACGTGATTGAGCGCTACGAGCTACAAAACAAAGCGGATGTTTTGGTTGAAGGTCGTGCAATCGGTCAGCGCATCGGTAAAGGCGTGGTTCGCTTGGTTGACTCTCTGGACCAAATGTCATTAGTCCAAGAAGGTGACGTGCTAGTTACAGACATGACTGACCCAGATTGGGAACCAGTGATGAAAAAAGCATCTGCAATCGTAACCAACCGTGGTGGCCGTACTTGCCACGCTGCCATCATCGCTCGTGAGCTTGGTATTCCTGCAATCGTTGGCTGTGGCGATGCGACAAGCAAGTTAACCGATGGCGCAACCGTGACCGTATCTTGTTCAGAAGGTGAAACGGGCTACGTTTACCAAGGTGAACTTGAGTTTGACGTAAAACGCTCTTCTGTTGATGAACTGCCACTGCTACCAACAAAAGTGATGATGAACGTGGGTAACCCTGATCGCGCGTTTGACTTCGCACAAATTCCAAATGAAGGTGTTGGTCTTGCTCGTCTTGAATTCATCATCAATAAGATGATTGGTATCCACCCGAAAGCATTACTTAACTTTGATGCACAAAGCGATGAGCTAAAAGCAGAAATCACTCAGCGTATTCGTGGTTACAAAGATCCTATCGATTTCTACGTAAGCAAGCTGACAGAAGGTATCGCAACCATTGCTGCGGCATTTTGGCCGAAACGCGTTATTGTTCGTATGTCTGACTTTAAGTCTAACGAATACAGCAACTTGGTTGGCGGTAAAGCATACGAACCGCATGAAGAAAACCCAATGCTTGGCTTCCGTGGCGCGTCTCGTTACATTTCTCCAGTGTTTGAAGACTGCTTCGAGCTAGAAACTCAAGCAATCAAACGCGTTCGTAACGAAATGGGTCTGAAAAACGTTGAAATCATGATCCCATTTGTTCGTACACCAAGCGAAGCAGCATCAGTGATTGATTTGCTAGCGAAGTTTGATCTGCGCCGTGGCGATCAGGGTCTTAAAGTCATCATGATGTGCGAACTGCCATCCAACGCGGTCCTTGCCGATGAGTTCTTAAAGTACTTTGATGGCTTCTCGATTGGCTCAAACGACATGACTCAGCTAACGCTTGGACTTGATCGTGACTCTGGCGATGTTGCACATCTATTTGATGAGCGTAACCCAGCGGTTAAGGTGATGCTTCAGATGGCGATTGATGCAGCAACAAAAGCAGGCAAATACGTTGGTATTTGTGGTCAAGGCCCATCAGACCACGACGACCTAGCGGAATGGCTAATGGATCAAGGTATTAGCTCTGTATCACTAAACCCAGATACGGTTATCGATACTTGGTTAAAACTAGGTAAAGTTAGCAGCAAGTAACACACGATAAACTCTAGCCCTCACACTCCCCTTGTGAGGGCTTTGTTATTCACACGTCATTTCACAATCAGTTCGTGATTCCTCTCTCAAGTTCGTCATTTAGTCAATTTCATTATCAAAGTCTGATGACCTAAAATGAATGGTATATCGATAACTCCAGAGAGAATTTGATGAAAAAGCCTATCGCACTCCTTACTACATTGATGCTCCTGGCATCCCCTGCTTATGCCGATTGGGATGAAATTTCCAATAAAATGTCTGAGCTTGGCGACGCAGTTTCTGATACTGCCCAAGATGCTTGGGACGACACCAAAGCGTTTTCAAAACAAGCGTGGCAAGATTTCACGAATTGGTCCGAGGAAGCGATCAATACCGCAGGCGAATGGACAGAAGCCAGCATCGAGAAAAGCAAAGAATGGATAGATGCTGCCGACAAAAAAATTGATGAGCTGATGGAAGGCGATACGCCAGAAGAAGCTCGCCAAGCCGTGGACTTAATGGCAGATAGCGCTTTGCTCAAGTTATTTAATGAAAAGCCGGAGGCAAAAGCTATTTACGACAACGCGTACGGCTACGCGGTCTTTGATTCTCGTAAATTATCTTTGCTGTTTCACACCAACTCAGGGTCAGGAGTCGCAGTGAATAAGGAAACAGAAGAACGCACTTATATGAATATGTTTGGTTTGGGCGTTGCACTTGGGGCTGGCGGCAAATTTTACCAACAAGTGGTTCTGTTTGAGAGCAAAGAAGACTTTGATACGTTCGTCAACGAAGGATGGGAGGCCACAAGTGAAGCCTCTGCTGTTGCGGGCGAAGATTCAGAGCAACTTTCAAAACAATTTAACAGCGGCGTCGCCGTCTATCAGTTGAACGCTAAAGGTTTGCTCATCGATGCTAACGTGTCTGGTTCTAAATATTGGGTTAACGAAGAGCTCACTAACTCGCAGTAATGCATAGCAACTAATCGCTTAAATAAAACCGTTGTTATGCACCCTTATCAATAAGTTAACGGGGATATGATTCCTCAAAACTGAGCACTTACGCAACTTTCTCTATGGAAGTCATCAGAAGATGGCGACTTCCCTTTCTCGTTGGATTGCTTTTGGTTATGCTTGCGCAAAACCACCTGCAATTCGGTATCCCATGCCTGACAATAACTTTAATAATCTGCTAGCAGAAGCAATTTCTGCTCTTAACACGCCTAACTTTACTCCTAAACTTATGCGTGTCATTCGCACTCTTTTTCATTTTGATTGCGCAGTTATTTTAGGTTACCGAGAAGGTAAACATCCTATTTATCTCTACGACTCAATTGAGAACGAGCGAGAGTTACTTTTTCAACGCTACCTTACTGACTCATTTCAAAATGACCCTTTTTTTCTCAAACTAAACGAGACAAAGCAACAAGGCGTATTTACGCTCAAAGACGTGGCGCGTAAAGGCGTTGACTTCACCTCATACTGCGAGCAGTTCTATCATCAAACAGGGTGGAAAGACGAGCTTAGCATGCTAGTCGAAGTTGAATCTGGCCGTTGGGTCATGCTGTACTTCGGATATATGACTGATGGAAAATACTTTTCTCAGCCACAAATCAATAAGCTAAAGCCCTATTTCCCGATAATTCAGTCGCTTTGTCAGCAGCATTGGAAACAAACGGAATTTACCTTTTCTGAGCCTGTTTTTGCACAGAGTGCTTATTCTGGCAGTATGCGATTAGCCATTGAGCAAGCTTTAGCAACGTTTGGCGTAGAATCACTCACCCGTCGCGAACAAGAGGTGGCTTCGCTTCTCGCTCAAGGGTTTGACACCAAAGAAATTGCCGCGCGGTTACACTTAGTTCAAGGCACGGTCAAAAATCATCGAAAGCGAATTTACTCGCAATTAAATGTGTCTTCATTGAGTGAGTTATTCCAGCTTTTCCTCAATCACCTCATTCTCCATTCAAGATAAAAAACTGTCCCTTAAGGGATATATCGAGAAAAGGTGTCGCGTTTTAGTCTGAATGTAACAACCACTAAAGCAGACAAAAAGAATGACGACACCATTACTGCAAGATTTACAAGATCGCGGCTTGATTGCACAAGCCAGCGATTTGGAAGAAATTCAGACACTTCTCTCACAGCCACAAACCGTTTACTGCGGCTTCGATCCTACAGCTGGCAGCTTACATATCGGCCACCTCGTGCCTTTGATTATGCTTAAGCGCTTTCAAGATGCCGGACACCAAGCTGTTGCCTTGATTGGCGGTGCAACGGGCATGATTGGCGACCCAAGCTTTAAAGCGACTGAGCGCAGTCTGAACTCAGAGGAAATCGTCTCAGGCTGGGTTAACGATCTTTCTAATCAAATTCAGCAGTTGATGAATCACCAACTGGCCAAGCCGATGATCATGGTAAACAACGCTGACTGGATGAAAGCGATCAATGTGATCGACTTCTTCCGCGATGTGGGTAAGCACTTCTCAATCAATACTATGGTCAACCGAGAATCGGTAAAACAACGCCTGCAACGACCTGACCAAGGTATCTCCTTCACCGAATTTAGCTACGCCCTACTGCAATCGTACGATTTTGCCGAGCTAAACCGTCGATACGGTTGCCGTTTGCAAATCGGTGGCAATGACCAATGGGGAAACATCGTCAGCGGGATCGATTTAACTCGCCGTCAAAATGGTGAGCAAGTATTTGGCTTAACTCTGCCGCTGATCACCAAATCCGATGGTACCAAATTTGGCAAAACCGAAGGCGGCGCAGTGTGGCTAGATCCTAGCAAGACCTCTCCTTACGCGTTCTACCAGTTCTGGCTTGGCGCAGAAGACGCCGACGTTTACCACTTCTTGCGTTACTACACATTCTTGAGCTGCGAAGAAATTGCCAGCATTGAAGCGCAAGACCAAGCAAGCCAAGGTAAGCCACAAGCACAACGTATTCTCGCTGAAGAAATGACGCGATTTGTTCATGGCGAAGAAGGCCTAGCCAGTGCCGAGCGTATCACTCAAGCTTTATTCAGCGGTAATGTGCAACAACTGAGTTTGGGTGAATTAAAACAGTTGGAGTTGGATGGTTTACCAAGCATTGAGAGCACACAACAAGATTTGGTTGAGCTGTTGATTGAGTCGGGCTTAGCAAGTTCGAAGCGTGTTGCACGCGAACACATCAGCAACAACGCCATCAGTGTAAACGGTGAAAAAGTGGCGGCTGATAACCCGAGTTTAAGCTTCCCACTGTTTGATCAATATTGGTTACTGCAACGCGGTAAAAAGCACTTCTGCCTCGTAAAGCGTGCCGCGTAGCAACACTCGCAGTACAAAGCCTATAAAAAATTCCCCTCACCACTTTCGTGATGAGGGGAATCCAAATTTGAACGATTTTAAGCCTAACAATAGGCAAAGACGTTGCTTATTGCGTTCTTAAACGTTGCCAGTACTTTTCGTAAATCGCTAACGTTTCTGCGCCAACATCATTAATAAACTCGCCTTTTTTCATGTCTTCTGATGAAGGGAAAATAGTACGGTTATTTTTCAACTCTTCTGGCAATTTGTCACGCCCAGCGTTCGTTGCCGAGGCATAACCCAAACTGGTCACGATTTCCGCTTGGTTCTCTGATTGGTACATGAAGTTAATAAATTTATGCGCCAATGCTTTGTTTTTACTGCCAGACGGAATAGTGAAGTTGTCCATCCACAATACCGCGCCCTCTTCCGGCATCACGAACTTCAGCTCAGGCATTTCAACCTGTCCTTGGAATGCGTTGCCGTTCCATTGCATGCCGACCGATGTTTCACCGGACACGTAAGGGACTTGCGGCGCATCTGAGTTGTACAGTAATACGTTGTTTTTCAGCGCTACTAGAGAATCAAAAGCCTGCTCGATTTCAGCTTCGTCTTTTGTATTCACGCTATGGCCATTTTTCTTCAGCGCCATACCGAACACATCGCGAACGTCATCAATCAGCATGACTTGTTGTTCGTATTGAGACTCCCATAAGTCTGCCCATTTGGTCACTGGTTGCTCAACCATGGATTCGTTGTAGCTGATCCCGGTAATGCCCCAAATATAAGGCAGCGAGTAATCATTTTTAGGATCGTGCGCTTGGCCAAGTAAACCGTCCATTGTGTCTTGCATGTTTGGCACTTGAGCGTGATCTATTTTCGAAAGCAGCCCTTCTCGCCCCATTTTTTCAATGAAGTACGCAGAAGCAAAAACCACATCGTAGCCAGAACCTTTTAGCAATTTTAGCTTGGTGTACATTGATTCATTATTCTCAAAAGTCGAATAATTAATCGTAATACCTTCTTGTTTTTCAAACGCTTTTAACGATGCTTCCGGCAAATAGCCACCCCATGCATAAACGTTCAACGTTTTGCTATCTGCATGAGCAAACATGCTGAGCACAAGAGCACTCAGCCCCAATCCTTTGATGATTAATTTCATGGTATGCAATCCAACCAGTCCAGCGACGCGCTGGGATTCGGGTGCATAATTAGGTAATTGTTACCCAATTGAAAGAAAATTTAATTAATCTTTAACAGCAAAAATATTTATCGAATTTATAAAATTAACGCATGTTTTTAATAGCGACTGTGCATACCAAAATGATGAGACATTCCATCTTCCATTCGGCCACCTTTCCAGCCACCAGAACCGAGTAAATTAAGCACATCTTGAGCGGTATAATCGACACCAGCGAAGAAGTCATGCGCCACGTCTGAGCGTATTGCTTGCAACTCTGGTTGGTTTTCCAAATCAAGATCTTGCGGATCCGCATATAATGCCAACGCAATTTTTTGTTGGCACGCGCTTAACTCGCTGGTGCTCGTCTTTACCTGACCAACCGAAAAGTAGTCACGACTGCCGTATCCCACCACCAATCTGGTACTCATTAGTTTAATCACTTTCTTAATGCGGCGACGTTGTATAAATCTCAACATGTTTTGTTATTCCTGTATTAAGTTGGCTATGTCGTATTCTTTTGTTCGAATTAAAACACTCTGTTTTATCCGCGAAATTTCTCTAGCGCTTTTCGCGATGATCGGTTGTATAATACGATTCTGAAATATTTTGTTACGTTACCTCGGTAACCCCTGAGACTGCAACATGAACAACAGCAGATGGGTCGGCTTTATAGGCGGCACGATTGTCTTACTTAGTACCTTTATCCTATTCGGATCTTCCGTCCACGCTGCTTGGTACCGAATCCCTGCGGAAGCCATTCATGGTATCGCCTTCACTTTGGCTTTTGGTTTAGGGTTAAACAGCCTGCTGGCGTACGCGACGGCAGTGATTACTCTTGCTGCACTATTCTACATTGGCTTTGTCGTTAGCTATCGGGTCCATCAGAAACTTAAATAAACTTCTGTCTCAACCTGAGCTTAATAACGGATACTTAATAACTAAAAAGGGAGCAACTGCTCCCTTTTTAGTTATCAGCATATAGATGTTCTATACCCGCTTTAATCATTAAGGTGGTATACCCTCAACGACTGCTGCATACCTGAAACATCATCACCTAAATACTCAACCGTCATTGGAACGTTGGTCAGTAGAGTAAAACTGGAGTCACTGAACCTTCCATCAACATCACTTTCCAAATGAACAAAAAACGCAGGCTTATCCGCAATCAATGTAATTTGCCTCCCTTCAATAGAGACACCAATATTGGCTTTCGCTATCGGCAAGGTTTTTAGCTCGTGAGTACTAAACCATTTGTTGCTTATTTTGTCTTGACCGATTTGCGCTTCAACATAGAAGAAGCCTGGCGTAAGTTCGTCCTTCTCGATCGATTCATCCAATTGCCACAAAATCGTATTGCTGTCTGCTATGACTGTTTGTTCTAAGCTCCAACATTGCTTTTCTTCCCCTTGCCAATCTACCCACTTAAGCAGTGCGTTGACGCTTGCGGACTCTTTGGCATCATTGAGCAAATGTAGGCTCAACTTGCCTGTATGCTCGGAAAATACCAAATACTGTGGCGCAAAAAATCGCTTCGCATGGTAGTGCAACTGCTTCCATCGACCACTGTATTCCAAACTAGACCAAGAACTGACAGGCCAATTGTCGTTGAGTTGCCAGTACAGCATGCCGCGACAAACTGGAGAAATGGCACGCCAATGATCGCATGCAGTTTTGATCGCGATTGCCTGCTGAACTTGACTTAAATACAGCATGCTCTCGAATCCAGAGGGAAAACGAAAATAGCGCGTGAACATCTCTGTGATAATACTATTACCTCGAGGGTTCTTCTGATGTTGTTCGAAAGTTGGGGATGTAATATTCCAGTCTTGCTCAGGGACAAACCGCTTAACTTCAGCAAAAGATGGCCAAGATTGAAAACCAAACTCAGAGCAAAAACGAGGATTCACGTCAAGGTAGGCATTGAATGATTTTCCTGAATGCCAAACGTCCCAAAAGTGCATATCGCCTTTACTATCATCATGCCACGCATCACCGAAATCCAATTCACCATTACACGGGGAACTTGGCCAGAAACGGCGAGTGCTATCTTGCTCGGTAATCTCCTTCTCAATCATGCGATTGAGGCGATCGTAGTTAACCGTGTATTTGACTTTACTGCGCTTAGATTCGTCATACCAACCAATAGCTCCAATCACTTCATTATCACCACACCAAAGTGCGATTGATGGGTGCTTCTTAAGCCTCGGGATTTGGAATCTAAGTTCTTCTTCTACGTCTTTTAAAAACTCGTCGTTTGATGGGTACAACGAGCAGGCGAACATCATGTCTTGCCACACCAACAAGCCAAGTTCATCACAAAGGTTATAAAAGGTTTCACTCTCGTACTGACCACCGCCCCATACGCGAATCATGTTCATGTTGGCGTCAACCGCACTTTGCAAAAGGTTGCGATAACGTGTTTCGTACTCTCGCCCCGGCATTGCGTCAATAGGGATCCAGTTGGCACCTTTAGCATTAATCGGTACGCCATTGACGATAAATTCCATTGCAGAGCCGTGCTCATCAGCTTGGTTATTTAGGGTTAACTGACGCAAACCAATGTTGTGCGTTAACTTTTGCTCTCTGCAAGAAATGGTAATGGGATAGAGATACGCTTCGCCATAACCCGATGGCCACCAGCGTTGAGGCTCCAAAATGTGGAACTGGCAATGATAGTGACCACTTCCTTTTGTTTGAATACGTTGACGCTCACCATTAAATTCAATCATCATTTCATGGCGTTGACTGTCCGTTTCCACTTCAACTACTACATCAAGAAACACACTCCCATCGACTTGCCATTGCTGCTCTGTCGAGAAACCTTTGAGCCAAAGCTCATTCACAATGTCGATTTGAATGGGGTCGTAAATACCCGACACCATCAAACAAATGCCCCAGTCCCATCCGGAATGGCATTGTGTTTTGCGGATCAAGTTCATGTGTGGAATTTGGTTGTTGCCCATTGCCGATGGAATAGGAAATGGCAATTTTTTTGCTCTTGCGATACCTTCTAAATCCACCCGAGCAAACTCAACCCGAATCGTGTTAGTACCTTGCTTTAAATGCGGTTTAATATCCACACGTTGCTGGGTAAACATGTTGCTGCAAGTTAGTGCTAACTCACCATTAACATAGAAGGTTGCCAAGGTATCTACACGAGTTAGCGTCATCCAAATTTGCTTGGCAGACAACGTAAACGCGTCGACGTCAAACTCACGTGAGATATGCCACTCACACTCTTCAATCCATCGAACTTTGTTTTCATTATCGGCAAAATAAGGATCTGGAATCTGCTCTGCTTGTAAAAGCGCCGACACATTATCGCCCGGAATAAACATTGGAATTTCAAGATTGGGGCGCTGTGGCGAGGTAAGCATCCACTGCCCATTTAGTTCGAAGTGAGCCATCGAGTTAAACCTTAGCTTGGGAAAAACATGTTTTCTCAATGTAATCCTGATAAACCCATGCAAAAACAAGGGAAATGTTAATTACATACGAAATGCGGTGCATTTCACGTAAAAACTCTTTCTTTTGATCTCTACCCAAAAATCAGCAACTTGGCTAACCTGTTAAAAATTAATCGAAATCTAAGGTTATATTTGCAACTTCGACATGTTAACATCATCGGCTTTTTGAACATCCTCACACTTTTCGTTGAAACGATGTGAGGGGAAATGCACGGCTTCATAGCCCTAAAAAGCGAAGTAATTATGTCAAATATGACGAATGCCGCCTCCCACACAGCGCCTATTCAGGATGCTGACTATTCTGCTATTCATCCCCCATCTTTACTCAAGCGCCTCGAACTCACCAATCCTGTCTTTTGGTTAAGTGGTAGCTTCCTCACTCTATTCGTTTTACTTGCTCTAACGAATACCGACTCTCTAACCGCAATGGTTAACACCGGCTTCGGCTTTGCTACTAAATATTTCGGAGCTTACTGGCAAGTACTGCTTCTTCTGAATTTCCTAATTGGTTTGGCTCTTGCGTTTGGTCGCACTGGTTATGTGCGCCTAGGTGGTCTAGCGAAACCTGATATTGATAACTTTAAGTGGTTGTCAATCGTACTCTGTACTCTACTTGCAGGTGGTGGTGTGTTCTGGGCCGCAGCTGAGCCTATCGCGCACTTTGTGACTGCTCCGCCTCTATACGGGGAAGCCTCACCGAAAACTGCCGCAATCAATGCCCTATCTCAGTCTTTTATGCACTGGGGCTTCTTAGCTTGGGCGATCCTTGGTGGTCTATCTTCCATTGTCTTAATGCACTTGCATTACGATAAAGGCCTGCCTCTTAAGCCGCGTACTCTGCTTTACCCTGTGTTTGGTGATAAAGCCATTAAAGGCTGGATTGGTGATGTTGCTGACGCATGTAGCATCATTGCAGTAGCAGCAGGAACCATCGGTCCTATCGGCTTCTTAGGTTTACAAATTAGCTACGCGCTAAACTCATTGTTTGGCCTGCCAGATACGTTCGTAACGCAAAGTATGGTTATTATGGCGGCGATCCTGATGTATACCCTTTCCGCACTGAGCGGTTTGAGCAAGGGTATTCAAATCGTCAGTCGTTACAACATCATTTTGTCTGTACTATTAATTGGTTACATCCTGTTCTTCGGGCCGACAAGCTTTATCGTTGATGGCTACGTGCAAGGCGTTGGTCGTATGGTGGATAACTTCTTCCCTATGGCACTTTACCGTGGTGATACAGGCTGGCTAAGTTGGTGGACAGTATTCTTCTGGGGTTGGTTTATCGGTTATGGCCCAATGATGGCGATCTTTATTGCTCGTATCTCTCGTGGTCGTACAATTCGCCAATTAATCATGTCTATTAGCATCGCGGCACCGCTGATTACTTGCTTCTGGTTTAGTATCGTTGGTGGCAGTGGCCTTGCGTTTGAACTTGATAACCCTGGTTTGATTTCATCTGCGTTTGAAGGCTTTAACTTGCCTGCAGCACTGCTAGCGATTACTGGTGAATTACCTTACCCAATGATCATTTCGGTTCTTTTCCTGATCTTAACGACAACATTTATCGTGACGACGGGTGACTCGATGACTTACACAATCAGTGTAGTGATGACGGGCTCAACAGAACCAAACGCAGTGATTCGCTCGTTCTGGGGTCTGATTATGGGTATTGTCGCTATTGCGCTTATCTCAATGGGCTCTGGTGGTATTTCTGCATTGCAGTCTTTCATTGTAATTACTGCCGTGCCTGTGTCTTTCATTTTGCTGCCAAGCATTTGGAAAGCACCCGGCATTGCAAGCAGAATGGCAAAAGAGCAAGGCCTCGTTTAAACCGCCTCTCTAACCAATATGCGAAAAAGAGCCCTTCATTGGGCTCTTTTTAATTCTGCGCTTTATCCTACGCTATCAATGCGAATCATCACGGCGTCTGGACGCCAATACTCGAATTCGCAGTCCATTAAATGCCCATCTTGTTTGTAGTTTACCCGCCGAATTTTCAGAACGGGTTGTCCTTCAGCTAGGTTCAACGCCTTAGCGACATGAGCAGGCGCTGACGTGGGAATCACATCAAAACGAGAGCGCTTTGTCTCGTAACCATACTTCTCACGATAAATGCCCGTCAGGGACATGGTGAGGTTCTCAAACAATATACCCTCAAACAGTGCCGCTTTGAGCACGTTCTCAACAAACAATACCGCTCGCCCATCAATAAAACGTAACCGTTCAATTACATAAATTGGGGTAATTCGCTCCACCTCTAACGATTTGGCATACTCACCTGCGGCCATTTCACTTCGCACGTTGAGTAACTTAGTTTCTGCAATACGATGCTGCTCTCGAATCATCTGATGGAAGTGAGAACGAGACAACGGGTTGTAACAGATACGCTCAGGAGATACATACCAACCCCGGCGCTCTTCTCGATAAATAAGACCTTCAGTTTCTAAAGATACCAACGCATCTTTGATAGTGATTCGAGTTGTAGAAAACAGCTCACTGAGCTCTCTCTCTGACGGCAGTTTTTGTCCTTCCGACATGATGCCGGAAAGAATCTGCTGTTTTAAGCTGCTTCTAATTTTTCCTAATTGGGTACCAAATTGTCCGGTGCCTGTCGCTCTCATTCTGATCTAGTCCAAGGATAATTTGACGAATAACATAAGGCGTTTACGTAACAAAAATATGACATTAATCAACAGAACACATACTGAACGTATGAAATATAAGTGCCATATAAAATCAGCAAAACTGTCAAATTACTTGCGCTAAATCGTCACATTCCATCCATAGCATACAAAGCGAACTTACTGACCTAGTCCAGAAGGATGGAGACAATGAAAACTTTGCTAAGTCGTTCAATTACCGCACCAGCGGCAATCATTGCGGTAACGCTCGCTACGCCAACAGTAGCGAAAGAAGCCGATATTGAATCTTTGGTAGCAGCAGCACAAAAAGAAGGGGCGGTTTACAGTGTGGGTATGCCTGACAGTTGGGCAAACTGGAAAGACACTTGGGCTGATTTAAAGTCAAATTACAACCTTAAGCACCAAGACACGGATATGAGCTCGGCTCAAGAAATCGCAAAATTCGAAGCTGAGAAGAAAAACGCGACCGCAGACATTGGTGACGTAGGCTTTGCCTTCGCACGTGTAGCGGTAAAAAAAGGCGTCACTCAGCCATATAAACCAACAACTTGGAATGACATCCCAGATTGGGCAAAAGACGAAGATGGTCATTGGGCACTTGCTTACACTGGCACTATTTCTTTTATCTCCAACAATAACCTCGTAAAAGACGCGCCAAAAACGTGGGATGACCTATTAAAAGGCGACTACAAAGTGACCGTAGGTGACGTAGGCGTAGCAGCACAGGCAAACAACGCGGTTCTCGCCGCAGCGTTCGCCAACGGTGGGGACGAATCCAACCTCAAGCCTGCGCTCAAATTCTTTTCTGAACTCGCGAAGCAAGGTCGTCTTTCATTTACCGATCCGAACATCGCCAACCTAGAAAAAGGCGAAGTGGAAGTGGCGATCATGTGGGACTTCAATGCATTGAACTACCGCGACAAAATTGACCGCGACCGCTTTACAGTGAGCATTCCTCAAGATGGCTCTGTGATTTCTGGTTATACAACCATAATCAATAAATACGCGAAGAACCCTAATGCAGCAAAGCTTGCTCGTGAATACATCTTCAGCGATCAAGGGCAAATCAACTTAGCAGAAGGTTATGCGCGTCCAATCCGCACCAACATCACACTGCCTCAAGCAGTGCAAGACAAGCTAATTGCTAATGACCAATACAGCAATGTTCACCCAGTGACTGACTTCTCAGCTTGGGAAAAGTCCGCACGTAAGCTGCCACGTCAATGGCAAGAAAGTGTCTTAATCCACCAGCAATAAGAGTAAGTCGTTATGAGCAATAAGGTCATCCTTGTTGTTCTAGATGGACTGAACTATCAGGTAGCCCGTGATTGCATGGGCTACCTCAATGGTCTTCTAGAACAAAGTCGTTCCCAACAAGAAACTCGCGCAACGCTTTATCCTGTGCAGTGTGAGCTGCCCTCTATGTCTCGCCCACTTTATGAGTGCATTTTAACGGGCGTTCGCCCTGTAGAAAGCGGCATCGTAAACAACAATATCGTTCGTCTATCCAAACACGATTCCATTTTCAGTTTGGCAAAAGCCCAAGGAAAAGTGACCGCTGCGGCTGCCTACCACTGGGTAAGTGAGCTTTATAATCGCGCGCCATTTGAACCTGTTCGCGATCGTTTCACGCATGATGAAACCCTGAATATCCAGCACGGCTGCTTTTACCATTGGGATCATTATCCTGATGAAGCCTTGTTCCTGGACGCAGAGTATTTACGCCGCAACTATCAACCTGATTTCTTACTGATCCATCCGATGAATATCGACGATACAGGACATAAGTTTGGCCTAGACTCTCGCCAATACCGCAATTGTGCGCGAGGTGCAGACATTATTCTTTCCAACTACATCGATCAATGGCTTGCTGATGGGTATCAAATCATTGTGACCAGCGATCATGGCATGAACAACGATCTTTCTCACGGTGGGATTTTACCTGAAGAGCGAGAAGTTCCCCTGTTTGTCATTGGTGATAAGTTTACCCATCAAGATTGTCATATTAAGCAAACTGATATTTGTGGCACCGTTTGTCAATTGCTAAACCTTGACCACACGAAGCCATACACTCAGGAATTGTTAGCACTATGAGCAGTTCAGTCCTCTCCCCAAGCTCTAGCGAATCACGTTCAAATTTGGCAAGTACTTGGTTAAAGCGCTTTAAGCCAGCCATTTGGTTGGCGCCTTTCGCACTGTTTTTCTATCTATTTCAACTCGCACCGATGATTTGGGTACTGTTAAACAGCTTTATCTACGATGGCGAGTTTGCCTTCGATAACTACATTGAAGTGCTCGACTCCGCCTTTATGATGCAGGCGTTTGGCAACAGTTTGTGGTTAGCTGTATGGTCGAGCATTTTTGGCTTAGCCATTGCGACTCTGTTGGTCTCTTCTCTGCGCAGAGTCGATTCTAAAGTCCGCGACGGTGTGATTGCGTTTACGAACATGAGCAGCAACTTTGCAGGCGTACCTCTGTCATTCGCTTTTATTATTATTTTGGGCACCAATGGGGCGATTACCCTTTTGCTCAAGCAGTATGGCTTACTCGGTGATTTCGACCTTTATGGTAAATGGGGCCTGCTGGCCATTTACATCTACTTCCAAATCCCGCTGGCGGTATTGTTGCTCTACCCTGCGTTCGACGCGTTGAGCGATGATTGGCAAGCAGCTGCTGCGCTACTGGGAGCCAAAACATCACAGTATTGGGCGAAAATCGCTCTGCCAGTGCTCTCACCAGCCTTATTCGGTACCTTTATTATCTTAATAGCCAACGCAATTGGCGCATATGCGAGTGTTTATGCGTTGACCTCCGGTAACTATAACGTCATCACAATTCGAATTGCGAGTCTGGTATCGGGAGACCTGTTCCTTGAACCTAATCTCGCCGCTGCAATTTCGGTGATTCTAATGGCGTTACTTGCCTTTATCACAGTGATTAACCAATGGCTCATTTCGAAAAGCTATGCAGGTAGGAAGTAGTCATGCACAACGTTAATAATCGATTCCATAAAACGGTGGTTTATTCCATTGTTGGGATCATGCTCATCCCGATTTTAGCGACCTTTGTCTATTCGCTTTCATCACGCTGGGGCGCCACGGTGCTTCCAGATGGTTTCACTTTTGATTGGTACGTTAAATTGCTGACCGACCCACGCTTTTTGCAAGCATTTGGGCGTTCGCTGTTTATTTGTATTGCTTCGCTAACCCTCAGTGTGATTCTAGTTCTGCCAGCGATATTCGTGGTGTTTTACTACTTTCCAAGGCTCGATAAGCTCATGAACGTATTGATTTTGCTACCATTCGCTGTACCACCAGTGGTGTCCTCCGTCGGCTTGCTTCAACTTTATGCTGACAGTGAAATCTCCCTTATCGGTACTCCTTGGATTCTAGTAGGTACTTACTTCACCATCGCGTTACCGTTCATGTATCGTGCGATTTCTAATAGCTTCGAAGCAATTAACCTTAACGATTTAATGGACGCTGCACACTTGCTAGGAGCAAGCACAACCAAAGCGTTTTTGATGGTCATTTTACCTAACCTCAAAAAAGGACTGATGGCATCGCTTTTCCTTTCATTTTCATTTCTATTGGGAGAGTTTGTGTTCGCCAATATTTTAGTCGGCACACGTTATGAAACCCTGCAAATCTACTTGTATAACATGCGTCAGACGAGCGGCCACTTTACGTCTGCCTTAGTGATGACCTACTTCCTATTTATTTTTTTACTGACTTGGTTGGCAAGTCGTTTCAGCCGAGGAGTCAAACAATGAGCTACGTAACAGCGAAAAATCTAACTAAACGTTTTGGTGATAACACCGTATTTGAGGACATTCACTTTAACATCGAGCAAGGTGAATTCATTACGCTTTTGGGCCCTAGCGGTTGTGGTAAATCGACACTACTTCGCAGCCTTGCTGGGCTTAACCCTGTCGATGGAGGCGAGATTTGGGTAAACGGAGAAGATATCACGCATCAAGTCCCGCAAGAGCGTGGTATTGGGATGGTCTTTCAATCGTATGCGCTGTTTCCCAATATGACCGTCGAAGGCAACATTGCATTTGGCTTAAAAATGAAAAAGCTTGCGAATGATGATATTCGACGTGAAGTGGCTAAAGTCATCAAACTGGTGGATCTGGCAGGTAAAGAAAAACACTATCCGCATCAACTTTCTGGTGGTCAGCGCCAGCGTGTCGCACTCGCTCGAGCGTTGGTGGTGAAACCTCGCATATTATTGCTTGATGAGCCACTTTCTGCGCTTGATGCCAAAATCCGCAAACACCTTCGTCAGCAAATCCGAGACATTCAGAAAGAGATGAATCTCACCACTATCTTCGTAACTCATGACCAAGAAGAGGCGATGATTATGTCTGATCGTATCTTCCTAATGAGTAAAGGGGAAATTGTTCAAGCAGGAACACCTGAAGAAATTTATACTCATCCTGCTAACGAGTTTGTGGCCGGTTTCATGGGGCACTACAACCTTGTAGAGGCCAATAAAGCCAAGCAACTCTTCAACATTGATACCGAATGGAAAGTAGCGATTCGCCCAGAGTCTATATATGTAAAAGAGCAAGGTCGTCAATATGATAGCCACATCTCAGCGCCACAAGTAGGTACGATCACCAACCACCAGCTTCTAGGTAATGTTATTCGCTATCAAGTGAACGTTGAAGAGTGTGAGCTCACTGTTGACTTGCTTAACCGCTCTTCAGAACGCTTACTAGCGAATGGCAGCCAACTAGAGCTACTCTTTAACCTAAACGAAATTCAACCAGTGAGAGCCTAAACATGTCCAAACCTTTGTATGTTTTTGATATGGATGAAACCCTAATAAACGCTGACTGCGCAATGATTTGGAACGAGTTTATGGTTGAGAGAGGCATCGCGACTGATCCTTTATTTATTAAGGAAGATCAGCGTCTAATGGCCTTGTACTCTGAAGGCAAAATGGACATGGAAGACTATCTAGCGTTCTCCATGAAGCCACTAGAAAACATGCCGATTGAAGAGGTAAATGCCTTGGTTGAAGAATGTGTTGAAAGCCATATTTTGCCTAAACAGTTCCCTCAAGCCAAAACCCTGATTGAGCAACTGTCTCGTGATGGTATAGATATGGTTATCATCTCTGCCAGCGTCACTTTTTTGGTGGAAGCCGTTGGTCGCCGTCTTAATATTCCAACCGCACTCGGAATTGATTTAATCGAGAAAAACAACCGTTATACTGCTGAAATCGACGGTATCCCGAGTTATCGTGAAGGCAAAGTCACGCGATTAAAACAGTGGCTAGAAAATCAGCCTGAGCGTTATTCCGAAATCCATTTCTATACCGATTCAATCAACGATTTACCGCTTTGTGAATACGCGAACTACGCTTATCTGGTAAATCCATGCCCACAACTAAAAGAACACGCCAACAGACCGAATTGGAGTGTGTTAAGTTGGGGGTGATCTAGCCTCACAAGACCGTTCTTCCTAAGTAAATACTTTTCTATTTGTTCAAAGAGCAGTTCTTTCTGCTCTTTTTTACTTCTCTTCATCACAAATTAATCACTTGATTAAATACTGATTAATTTTTCACATGTCACATGAGAAATCAGCGTCTTATAATTAATCAAATGTTTAATATTTTGAGAGAAGATTGTGACGGAAGCGCATCGAAGGGCGGGAAGACCCACAGATAATATCGACGCAAGGGAAAAACTGATTTTCCATGCGCGCGAACTCTTCACCATTATGGCTTATGACAAGGTCTCTACTCGCCTAGTCGCGCAGAAAGCAGGCGTGAACGTGGCGATGATTCGTTACTACTTTGGCAACAAAGAAGGCTTGTTCGAGACCATGTTGCGCGAAACACTGTCACCGATGCAAAAGCAGATGCAGACGTTGGTATCCAACAGTAACGAGCAAAACTTTCTCGATCTAATGCGTACCTACTACCGCGAAATGATCAAGGTACCACAGTTCCCACGCTTAGTTGCCCAAGTTATGCATATGCCCCCATCGGAAACCCAACGCAAACTGCTCGAAAAAGTCTTCGCAGATATCAGCAAGCCAATGCAAGGCGTGATCTTTGATAAGTTGATTGACAGTGGCGTTTTACGAAAAGACGCCGACCCTCAACTTTGTCGCGTCTCTTACATCAGCTTGATGGTGTTTCCTTTTATGGCACCACCAGCACTGCTCGCCATTCATGGCATTGAACTTTCTGAAGCCTTCTTGAACCGATTATTCGAACACAACATACAACTGATGAAACATGGATTTTTAGACTCGGGCGACCAATATGAAGATAAATAAAAAGCTGCTGTTCTTTCCTGCTCTTGCGGTGGGGGTCGTCATTCTGTTTTTGGCGATTAGCCTCAAACCAGATTTGCCCGTAAAACCCGCTGGAGATCGTGCACGGTTGGTCGAGACGATTCCACTTGAGCTGAAAGCGATTGCACCTGTTGCTATTGGCTTTGGTAAAATCGCACCGAAAGTTGAATGGAAAGCGATAGCCGAAGTGACCGGTAAAGTGGTTTACCGTCATCCGCAACTGGAAAAAGGACAAGTGCTGCAAGCAGGAACGGAAATCTTGCGAATCGACCCACTCGATTACGAGTTGAAACTGGTTCAAGCTCAAGCCGATCTCAAATCTGCTCAAACCTCTCTGGCTAAGCTGAACCAAGAAGAAGCGAATCTCAAAAGCACACTCAAGATAGAAGCCAACCGTCTGGTTATCGCCAACAAAGAGTTAGACCGTAAACAAAACCTACGTAAGAAAGGCTTAACCTCGCAATCGGATGTAGATCAGCAAGAGCAAAGCGCGCTCTCTCAACGTAAGTTAGTACTGGATATTGAAAATCAAATTGGTTTGATGCCGGATGAGAAACGAGTCGCGGAAGCCCTAGTTAAAGTTAATGCATCAAAAGTGGATGAGGCCGAACGCTCGCTTGATAAAACTATCATCACGCTTCCTTACGATTTGCGTATTGCTGACGTAGAAATTGAGAAAAAGCAAGTGGTTAACCTCCAACAAACCATGGTGACAGGACATGGTATTGATGTCATGGAAGTGGAAGCTCAACTATCCATTCATGACATGCAAACTTTGGCGGCGAGCATCGGTGAGTTTGTCCGTGATGAATCTGGTATTCCACAACCTGATATGAATGCGATTCATGCCAACATTGAACTCAGCAGCGGTAACCTCTCTGCAAGCTGGCCTGCGAAAGTTGCACGCATCAGTGAAACGGTTGATCCAAGCCAAGCGACTGCCGGTGTGATTCTGGAAATTGAACAAGACTACCGTGCATTAAACCCAACGTCTGCGCCTCCATTGGTGAACGGCATGTTTGTGCGTGCCTTGATTGAGGGACAAGAGAACCCGAGTTGGGTCATCCCAGAGCGTGCGCTTCATGGCAATAAGATTTACCTGATGGGCGATGACAATCGTCTGCAAGTCGTCACGGTTGAAGTGTTATATCGTCGCAATAACCAAGTGGTGATCGATGGTGAACTAGAGCAAGGTCAGAAGCTGATCATCAACGATTTGCTGCCTGCGATTAACGGCATGCTATTGAAAGAGTCACCTGAACAGTCAGAAACGGCTATTGAGGAGTCTGATTCATGATCCGATTCTTCGCCAAGCATCCAACAGCAGCCAACTTGCTGATGCTAACGCTGCTGATATTGGGGATTTCTTCACTTTCCACGATTAAGCGTGAAACTTTTCCTGAGTTTGATCCGCCCTACATCCTAGCTGGTGTGGTTTACCCCGGCGCTTCCCCTCAAGAGGTAGAAGAGAGCATCTGTATCCGAATGGAAGATGCTGTCGATGGCCTTGCCAACATTAAAGAAACTCAGTGTGAAGCGATTGAGGGTTCTGCGCGTCTTATCTTAAAACTGAATGAAGAAGCCGACATTGGGCGCATGTTGGTTGATGTTCAAACCCAGATCAACTCGATAAACGACTTCCCACAAGAGATTGAATCTCCTGTGGTCCAAGAGCTCGATTGGAACGAGCCAGTTGTGGATGTCGCGATCACCGCAGATACCACATGGCCAGAGCTAAAAGCGTATGCCGAACAGCTTAAACGCACGTTAAAAATCGATTACGATGTCTCTTTGGTTGAAGTTGCTGGCTTCTCTGACCACCAATACCGAGTAGAGTTAGACACTCAAGCTATCCGACAACTTGGTTTGAGTGTTGGTGATATTGCGGACCAGATTGGTCGTCAAAACGTCAAGTTGCCAAGTGGTAATGTCGAAACGCCAGATAAGAACTTTCTGATCCGCTTTGACGAACGACGCGTGACGCCGGAAGAGCTTGAGACTATCGTCGTGGGCTCTGGTACAAATGGCTCAATCATCCGTCTAAGAGATATTGCGACGATTACCGACCGGTTTGAATTGGACGAACAGAAAGTCCTCTTCGATGGTCACCCTTCTGCCCTACTAAAAGTCAGCAAAAACAAAGAAGATGACGCACTGCGTATCAAGGAACGGGTTGCTCAATTTGTCGAAGAACAACAAGCTATCGCGCCAGACGGTGTGATGCTACAAATGACCAATGACCTTTCATCCGTGCTTTGGGATCGCCTGACCATGATGGTCAAAAACGGTTGGCAAGGTATCATTCTGGTCTTCGCCACCATGTGGTTGTTCTTTAGTTTTCGCTACTCTTTTTGGGTCGCAGCTGGTTTGCCCGTAGCCTTCTTAGGTGGGTTATTTTTGATGGCGCAACTTGGCCTGTCCATCAACATCATGTCTTTGGTCGGGTTACTCATGGCCATCGGTATCATGATGGATGATGCCATCGTTATTGCCGAATCGATTGCCGCTCACCTCGACCGAGGAGAAGAGATCGATGATGCCGTTATCAAAGGAGTGAAAAAGGTACTGCCAGGGGTAATTTCTTCCTTCCTAACTACGGTGTGTATTTTTGGTAGCTTGTTATTCCTGCAAGGTGAAATGGGTGCGGTACTTAAAGCAGTTCCTCAAGTTCTGATCCTCGTTTTGAGTTTGAGTTTGGTGGAAGCCTTCTTGATCCTACCTAACCACCTTTCTCATTCGCTACATAAACAAAAGCAAGAGCGAAAAACACCGAAGTTCAAACAAAAGCTGCTCGCTTCTTTTGAAAACTTCCGCAACACCACCTTGGTCAACGCAGTAGATAAAGTGGTCGAGTATCGCTATGCCTTTATGGGTGGCGTGGTTGCCTTGCTTCTTATCTCCGCTGCCACGTTAGTAGGTGGTTTACTCAAGTTCCAACCCTTCCCGGAGTTGGATGGCGACATTGCAGAAGCGCGCATTATTCTTCCTCCGGGTTCTTCTCTGTCTCAAACGGAAGCTGTCGTCGATAAGATCGTCGCTTCCGCTCAAAAGCTAGATAAAGAATGGACAGAAAAAGTGGAAGACGGCAATCCATTGGTTCTGCACATCACCAGTCAATTCAATGCTAACGCCGACGCGAATGAATCTGGCCCTCACATTGCCACGGTACGTCTGGATTTGCTGGGCGCCGAGAGCCGTAACACACTCATCGATGAATTTATCGACGCATGGCGTGAAGACATTGGTGAACTTGCCGATCCTATCTCACTGGTATTTAAACAACCGACCATGGGGCCAGGTGGACGAGCGATTGAAATTCGAGCGAAACATGATGATCTGGATGCGCTCAAAGCGGCCTCTATCGACATTCAGCAATACTTAAATGAGTTTGACGGTGTCCATGGCGTATTAGATGACATGCGCATGGGTAAAGAAGAAGTCTTGGTTAAACTTCGTCCTGGGGCGGAAGCTTATGGTATTAACGGTCAGCTCATTGCCAATCAATTGCGTGCGGCTTTCTTTGGCCAAACCGCAGACGAGATCCAAGTTGGGGTAGAAAACATTTCCATCGAAGTTCGCCTCGATAAAGCACAAGCCGGTGACTTACAGCAATTGGCAAACTTTCCGATTATCTTGTCCGATGGCAGTCAAATCCCCCTCGCAACCATTGCGACTTTGGATTTCCAACGTAATTACGTAAGAATCCAGCGCATTGATGGCTTGAGGACTGTGAGCGTATTCGGCGATATCGACAATACGAAAGCCAACTCAACCGCCATTATTCGTCAGTTCCAACAAGATGAAGCACCAAAGCTTATGCAAAAGTATCCTGGTCTTCGCTTTGATTTTGAAGGCGAAGCCAAAGATACCGCTGAAACTGGGGCATCAATGGGTAAAGGCTTCTTGCTTGGTTTGTTTGGCGTGTTTGCGATTCTGAGTTACCAATTCCGCAGTTATTTGGAACCATTCGTCGTCATGCTTGCGATTCCCCTCGCCTTTATTGGCGTGGTATGGGGACACATCCTACTCGGTCACTCATTGAGTATGCCAAGTATGATGGGCTTCGTCTCATTAGCGGGGATTGTGGTGAATGACTCGATTCTGTTAGTTCAGTACATACACCATCATGTCGATGAAGGGGATAATGTGCACGACTCGGTCGTCAAAGCCAGTCGGGAACGCTTTAGAGCAGTATTCCTGACATCAATGACCACTGCAGCAGGTTTGCTTCCGTTACTGACTGAAACCAGCCTGCAAGCACAGGTTATCCAACCACTGGTTATCTCCATCGTGTTTGGTATTTTCGCATCCACTCTGCTGGTGTTGTTTATGATCCCTGCTGCGTATGCCATTTTAGCTGACTTCGGCCTAGTCCATAAGCACGAAGAAATCTAAAACGACTGATAAGTAAACTTATCAAAATGAACAAGAGCGGCTTAGGTCGCTTTTTGTTCAATACCAACGCGTTAAAAAACACACAATCAGTTAACAAACAGAGGGTTATTGTGTCTCATTAAGTGTAAATATGAACAGTTAAGGATTAAGTATGTTGAGTTTTATATAACCAAATCAAATAACCAACACAAGATTTATAATATGTTTTATTGTCAAAAACGGCATTTCACAGAGTAAAAATACACGCAGGCAACACATTCACAATTTAAACTCACGATAATGAAAACATTGATTGAAGAATTAACATTTTAACAATCATTACAACAATGTTAACTTTAGCCTCGTTGGTCGCACTGGTGGTAAGCCTCTCACCAAGCCTATTGTCAGTTTTATATGGACGTTCGACCACCTCCAAAATGAATAGACACCCAATTTGGTGCCCTTTTTTCGCCCGTGAAAGCATTCTTCGCGGGCTTTTTTCTTTAAGTTAAGTATGAACGCTCTGGATCAACTTTTTTTTGCCAACCTTTCGGATTTGGAGGTAGTATGCGAATCAATAAGCGGAGACAGTGCTAGCAACTCTAAAACATTTTTTTCAAAGATTTCATCCGCGTGTCTTACCCAATCTAAAAACTTTTTTTGAGCAAACATAGGCTCGATTTCATATAAAAATTCAATACTAAAGTAAAACTCATTTTTGATAGGCAAATTGTACACTCTTCGATAGTCTTTTTTATACTCCAAATTTCCTTCTACATATTTTGAAAATGTATTTCCACCAATCTTGATATCTTGGCATTTGATTGGAGGGTAACCACGAAGAAACTCTCCTACAAGGAACTCTTCTTTCGCTCTCTTTTTTTCTTCGTTTATCGGGTCCATTCCCCAACGATGATTTGCATACGCAATGGCATCATTCATCAACTCTGTATGATCACCTTTTTGAGAACCGTCAGGTGACTCTACAGCATGATAAAAATCCACGTACTCTTTCTCTATAAATGAAGATAGTTGATTAACACTAGTAATATATTTATCTGAAGATTTAATCCTTAACCGAATATATAAGCTACCTTGTTTATTGATTGGTAATAGTGGATTTATTATTTTATTTTGAAAAGAGAAATAAATCGTGGCCAAGTTTATAAACTTTTCATGCCGCTCTACTTTTGAATCAATATTGAATCGTTGTAATTCAATAAAATCTTGGTATACATGACCTTCATATATATTGTTCGGACATTCAAATGATAGTACTAAGTCATCTATCTGGAATACATTATGTAACAAGTGTGCAAAATCTGGTTTCCCTCTAAACCCATCTTTAAAGATTTTGATAAAATTCATATTTATATCTCTTGTTATTTAAATATGTATTGATATTTGTGATAAGCTCTATACTAAATCCATTGGCTTTATATGCGCCATGGCGTACAAAGGTAAATAGACATCCAATTTGATTCATTTTTCTCTCATGGCTACATACTTTGCTAGCTTTTCTTGACACTGACGCTGTGTTACTCAGCCTTAGTTTTTTCGTTCAATCCCTTTACTGCTTTGGCTGTATACGAGTCGATGAGCGGAGACAAATCCAGTAATTCCAATACTTTTTTTTCAAAGGTTTCATCCGCACTTCTCACCCAATCTAAAAACTTCTGCTTAGCAAACATCGATTCGTACTTATACCAAAACTCGATGCTCAGGTAGAATTCATTTTTTATGGGTAAATTGTATACTCTTCGTAATTCACTCTTATACTTAAGATTACCTTCTGAGTATTTTGAGTATTTGTTTTTTCCAACTTCAACTATCTCACACTTTATTGGTGGATAACCACTTAAGAAACCTCTAATTAAATATTCTTCTTTTTCTCTTTTTCGGTCTTCACTTTCTGGAATTTCTCCCCATTGTTTATTCGCACGCTTAGTCAATTCTTTCATCAAGTCTGTATGATACCCCCTCATAGAGCCTTCACTTTGCTCCGGGGCATGATAAAAATCATAATATTCTCTCTCTAAAAATGAGGACAATTGACTAATATTATCAATATCTTCTCCAGTAGATTTAACCCGTAGCCTAATATATAATCCACCTTGTTTGTTAATAGGAAGCAAAGGGTTTAATATTTTCTTCTGAAACAAAAAATATACCGTAGCTAACTTTACAAACCTTTCATGCCTCTCTATTTTTGATTCAACATCGAACTGTTCTAAATTAACAAGATCCTGGTATACATGTCCTTCATATATGTTGTTCGGACACTTAAATGACAGCACTAAGTCATCTATCTGGAACGCATTATGTAATAAGTCAGAGAAATCCGGCTTTCCTCTAAAACCATCTTTACACATTTTAATAAAACTCATATGTCTATCTCTTACTCTTCAAATATGCATCAATACCTTTAAACGAGAGCCTGCAATATGAGCTCTAATTCAAGTAAAGGTAAGCCACATACTAAGGTATTATGAAGATCAAAAAGGAGATCGGATCTTTTCTAAATTTTAAATATCTAACATCACCTCCACTTTACTGAAATCTACACTTTTGAAAGTTACATCCGCTCCATCCAGCAATAGCTCATCAAACACGCCAACTATTGATAATAAGCTTGAGGATCTGATCTCCACCCATGAAATGAGAAACAAAAAAGCCAGCCTTAAAAGGCTGGCAAGTAGAGCAACAAGGTCAGTGCTTACTGCTAACTAACACCGAACTCGTATTGGATTCATTTTCGTCTGTTAGTCTCTTTTATCGGCGTTTATGACTTGCTTGCTTTCTCTTTGTGGCACGTTACCTTTACTAACTGTTCTTGCTCATCTTTAATGTTTTTCACGATACGCTCATCACGTGCACGAATGGCATCCATGTTCATTTGCTGAATATCTGCTATAGCTTCATGTTTCATTTCAGAAAAGTCCTGACGTAAATCTGAGCTCCACTCCTCTTTGTCTAAAGTGTTAGCAGCAGCGATTGGTGATGACATTACAGCAATAAGACTTAGAGTAGATAGAAATACGCTTTTCATAATAAGCTCCTTGAGGATTAGCAGTTAATTTTAATTACAATTTATATATTGCACATACGATGCCAACTTTTATTTTGTTATTTTTCAACAACTTAAATAAAACCTCATATTCAACGTTATCTTCGTCTGGTAAATTTCGCTAACCAAGCGTCAAATTAACCATGCAAATTTAAAACATTAGAAACATACATATTAGAAATGCTTTGTCAGGCAGTTTTCTCATCAGATAATTACGTAACTGCCCACTAAAAAATCGCTTTGAATCAAAATACGGAAACAAAAAAGCAGCCCGAAGGCTGCTCCTAATCGTTAACATCAAGCTTGTTAACTCGATACGCTTGCTTCAACGCTCGACGTCACTGGCGACTTTCTGAAACGATTAATCAAACGATGGATAAACCTCTTAATCGATCTGAAAATATTTTTAATATCTTCAAGCATTAAATACAAACAAGGCACCAACACTAAAGTCAGAACCGTTGCGTACAACACCGCAAAGCCCAAAGCGACAGCCATCGGTATGACAAAACGCGCCTGCAAACTCGTTTCAAACATTATCGGCAATACACCCGCAAACGTCGTTATTGAGGTGAGCGTGATAGCTCGAAAACGAGCACAACCCGCCTCAACAACCGCTTGTTTGATGTTCATACCCTTTTCTCTCACTTGGTTTACGTAATCTGTCATAACCAGAGAGTCGTTAATAACCACGCCAGCAGCGGCGATCAAACCAAATGTCGACATCATACTTATGTCTAAACCTAGCCAGAAATGGCCCCAAATCGCCCCCGTCAGACTAAACGGAATGACGGACATGACAATCAAAGGTTGGGTATAACTTTTTAACGGTACAGCTAACAAGATGTAGACGATGATCATGCCTGCAATAAAGAACAAAATCTGTTCATTACGCTGCGCAGCCTGCTCTTCAATATCACCGCCCAATTCTGTTTTCACAGTTGGGAAGGCTTGCTTCATGTCCGGTAAGATATTGTCGTCAATGACCTTAACGATTTCTTGAGGCTCAACCAATTCTTCGTCTATGGAACCATAAACATAAACGGTTTGATACCCGCCTTCACGTCGAATGCTACTCACGCCCGGCTGCTCGTTGATCTTCACCACATCACCTAGCATGACCTTCTTACCTGCTGGTGTGGTAATCACAGCGTAACGCAATGATGAGAATGCTTCACGCGTCAATTGCGGGTAACGCACCATAACTTTAATTTCTTCACCATCACGAATAATGCGCTGTGCTTCGCCACCATAAAAGCTGCCACCAACTTGCTCTGCGATCATGGTGAGATCCAGACCGAGATCGTACGCTACAGGCGCAAGAGACAGGAGTACTTCTTTGCTTCCAGAATCAATAGAAGATGAAATATCATATAACCCTTCTTCCTGCTGTAAACGCTCTATCAAGTAACGCCCAGCCTCGTTGAGCTCACTGATGTTAGAACCAAACAACAAGTAGCCAAACTCATCTCTGTCACCACCACCCGCACTCTGCTCGCGGATTTTGATGCTCTTCATACCTGGGATAACAGGCATAGCTTCACGCCAACGTCGAGCCAGTTCAAATGTATTGAACGGGCGTAACTCTTCATCAACCAGAGGCACTAATACACGACCTTCGGTGCGGCTTCTGTTGTACGACAGCACATCACGAATCATTCCTTGACCATGTTCTGCAATGGTCTCAGATTCGATCTTTTGCATGACACGTTCAATAGTCTTGAGTGCACTGATTGTCTGCTCACTTGAAACGGTATCATTCATTTCAATAGTGATCGCAGGATAGTCGGTCGGCACTTTAGGGTTAGGGATCACCCGAACATAATTCGCGTTGATCAAAGCCGCGCTGATCAGCAGTAAACCACAGAACACCGCAAACACTGTCCAGCGCCAATGGGTGCATGTTGTTACAAAGTTACGATACGGACCGTTTACAAAGCCGAAGAAACGTTGGTTGAAACGATCTCGCCATCCACCAGGCTTGACTGGTTTAAAATGGGTATGCGCCAAGTGCGCTGGTAGGATCAACTTTGATTCAATCAAACTGAAGATCAAACAAAGAATCACAACCCCCGCGATACCATAAAAGAAAGCGCTATCAATACCACTCGAAAGCAAGAATGGTGCGAATACAGCAATCGTTGTCAGAACACCAAATGTCGCTGGCGTAGCAACACGTTTGACACCGCGTACCACGTTCTCGACACCGCCGCCCTTTTCTTCGATTTCACTGTACGCACTTTCTCCCATGACGATGGCGTCATCCACCACAATTCCGAGCACCATAATGAAAGCAAACAGCGAGACGATGTTCACTGTAATACCCAAAGCTGGCATCATCATCACCGCACCAAGGAAACACACTGGTAAGCCGATCATTACCCACATAGCCAAGCGGAAACGTAGGAAAATGGTCAGCATAATCGCGACTAATGCAGCGCCTTGCAGCAAGTTTTTCAACATCATGTCGAGACGCCCATTTAAATAATAAGTCGTATCAACTAAGACTTTGAGCTTAACATCCTGCGGTAATGTCTTGTTTTTTGCTTCAATATAATTACGAACGGACTGTGCAACAGGGATAATGTTCTGATCACGAGTTGCTTCAACAGACATGTAGATCGCATTTTGCCCTGAGTATTCAAAATAGCGCTCTTCTTCCGTAAAACCATCTTTGATCGTGGCGATATCTTGCAGTAAAACCTTCGCACCATTTGCGCCAAGCTTTACAGGAATATTTCTAAACTCATCACCACGGTAGTATTGGTTTTCAATCCTTACTGCAATCATCCCTGAATTTGTTTTTACTTCGCCCGCAGAAAAGTTAGCTGAATAACGGCTGATCGCGCTGCTGATATCGCTCAACGTCAGGTCGTATTTACGAAGAACAAGTGGGTCAACTTCAATCGCTATTTCTTCTTCTGGCGCACTCAGGTACACCAGCATGACGTTTTCTAACTGAAGTAATTCATCTTCGATTTGCTTAGCGATCGGTTTAAGCTCCTCGAGCGGTCGGTCCCCAACTAATCCCATTTCGATTACATCTTGGCGCCATTCAACTTGGTAAACATTGATTGGTTCCATACCCGTTGGTAAGTTAGACAATGTATCAATACGTTGGTTTACATCATCTAAGACACGCTTGATATCGGCATTAACGTCTACCTCGATGGAAACATACGCGCTACCTCTAGAGGCCGTTGAGACTGCTTTTTTAATCCCGGTGACGTCTTTAATCGATTCCTCGACCTTAACGAGAATACTCTCTTCTATCTCTTGAGGAGAAGCGCCAGGATAAGTCGCACGAACATCAATGTAGTTCACCTCAATATTCGGAAACATCTGCCTTTGAATAAAGAGAAAGCTCACCACACCCATGATAATGATGAACACCATCAAAAGGTTGGCAGCGACGGGGTTATTCGCAAAATAGGCAATCAAGCCCTTTTGTTTAGTATCTTCCATGACAAACTCCTACTTACTGTACGACGGTTTCGGAGTCGTCACTCTTTTTTGCGATTTGTACCGCCATGCCTTTTTGAGGGTACTCTGGTAAGGTCAGTACCAACTTATCACTTTGCTCTAAGCCTTCGCCCACCAGCAAAAACTCACCTTCTGCTCTCAAAACCGTGACAGTTCTGGGTTGAAGTTGATTATCGCCATTCACTACCCACACGGTACGATTTTTTACTAATTCCTGTGGTAAGCGGTAGATATGCTTAAGTTCCTTACCAGTGAAGCTCACTTCAACGTAGGAGCCGAATTTAATTGGAGGCTGCTGGTTATCGACACCGTATGGGTCCGCGATTTGAATGACCATGTTAATCATTCGGGTAGCGCTATCAATCATGCCTAAATCACGAACTACTCGACCTTCTCTAGTGGTAGAAAATACACCTTGCTGCGTCACTGTCGCAGTGAGTTCACCAATGGATTCGGGTAAAAATGCACTATCAAAATCGGCAATGGGTACATGCACCTCTGCCACTTCGATGTTGTTTAACGTGGCAACTCGAGAACCAGATGTAACAAATTGACCAACACCAATATCACGCTCAACAACCAGCGCATCGTAAGGTGCAACGACTTTGCAATTTTCTAACTCTCTTTTTGCTCGTTTGAGTGCCGCTTGAGCCGACTTCACTTGGGCTTGTGCGCTCAAAACGTGAGGCTTGCGTAAATACAGATCCGTCACTTGCTTATCGCTCAGTCTCTTTGCCTGACGTTTTGCAACTTCGGCTTTCGCTTGTTCCTCAATCAAGTTTGCGCGTGCACTAGCTAAATCGGCTTCAGCTTGTAAAACCGACGCTTCATAGTTGTCACTTTCAATTGTGAAAAGAACCTCTCCTCGTTTCACGATGCCACCCGTTACAAAATTCGGGTGCCAACTTATCACTTCACCACTGACTTGCGCGGAAAGGTGTGTTTTTTCAAAAGGGACTAATTCACCGTGACTGGTAATCACCACTTTGTGATCAGTAGGAAAAAGAGAAGAAGCCTGAACAGTAGGTTCTGTAATTGCATCTTTGGTTGACTCTTTTTCCGGCGCAGTTGCGGCAATTGCAGCATATCCTGCATAAGAGCCTCCAACGACGACGAAGGGTAAAAGCCAACGTAATATGGGTTTTGCTAACATCGAAAATCCTTTTTTATTGTTGTTTTCAACACCACACTTTTATTCAGTCCATTGCTCCCGGTAAGCATGGTGGTGAGAGAATTGAATTTGAATAAACATCAAAGCGGCACTTGCCTAGTCTTTTAAGCAGCGAACTAGATAGTTATTGCCAATTCAAAGTTAATAAAATTAACAAAAAATTAACCAACTGCGCAAGTTGCTCTGACTTAACTTTTATTCTAAACAGCAAATGACATGCCAAGCATTTATTTATTAAAAATCATATGGTTATATAAAAACCATTATTTTATCCAGTGTGCTATTGGTCATAATCACCAGATATTAGTGATTATGACCAATACGGCCATAATGATAATTAAAATAAATGATTATCTGCGCTCTAAAAGTTGAACTTGGTGCAGGCTCTATGGCAATTCATTGATTAATCGCTCGTTATCAAACGGTTCTGGGTGCATGTGGCGTCAGCTTAAGTCTATAATTTGGAGTAGGTAACACTCTGTAAGACAAGGAAATGTGCTTTGTTACAAACGCTCGCCAAGTTGCTCTTCCCCTCGCTGCTCACTATTTTATCGGCATGCTCATCCGTATCGTTGAATGACGCCAGTGAAAAGTCCACCAGCTTTCAGCTCGGTTATCAAAAGGATTCTGTTCTTGCGCAGTACTTTGAAGCTTACGGGAGAGATCCTAAGTCCATAACTGGCTTTGCACCGTTAAATCAGGGACACGATGCCCTTCTTGCTCGAACCTCTTTGATCGAGTCCGCCCAGAAAAGTCTTGATCTTCAATACTATATTTACCGTGGTGACGAAACGAGTCAGCTAATAACGTGGCGCTTGTATGAAGCGGCAAAGCGTGGTGTTCGAGTAAGGCTGTTGCTTGACGATATGCAAAAGCGAAACGACGATGTGATGGCTGCCCTCAATGCACATCCTAATATAGAAATCCGCTTATTTAACCCGCATCAGTATCGCGACTCCCGTTGGTTCGCTCTTGCTAGCGATTTTGAACGCCTTAATCGTCGTATGCACAATAAGTCTCTGATTGCAGACAGTGTTTCCGCCATTGTCGGAGGTAGAAATATCGGCAATGAATACTTCTCTTTTGAATCGCAAGTTGAGTTTGGTGATTTTGATCTTCTGCTCTATGGTGAGGCGGTACAACAAACTGCCGATCAGTTCGACCTCTACTGGAATAGCGCCTATGCGATACCAATGGAATGGATTACACCGAATTCACAGCAAATTACCGACCAAGCGATTCAAAAGCAGGTCAATAAACTCCGGTTAGAGGAAAAGTTTTCAACCGGCCGCTATGACTTCACCCAACTGGATATGTACCAAGATCTAAAACAAGGCAAACTCAAGCTCTACTGGGGAGAAGCGAAAGTATGGTTTGATCTGCCCGATAAAGTCGCAACCCGAGAGAGCCAACTTATTGATAATTTGTCGGAACTGGTTAAAAGTGTTGAGGATTCATTTGTGCTCATTTCTCCCTATTTCGTTCCAACTGAAGCAGGTACTCAAGCATTAAGTAACGCGGCCAAGCGAGGCGTTGATATCACGATTGTGACCAATAGCCTCGCGTCTAACGATGTGTTTGCCGTGCATGGTTGGTACGCAAAATATCGAAAAGATCTACTCGAAGCTGGAATCAAGCTTTGGGAAGTAAAAGCGAGCGCAAAACTCAAAAGTAAGTGGAGCATCACGGGGAGTAGCAGAGCAAGTTTACACGCTAAAGCAATGACGATTGATAACAAAACACTTTTCGTTGGTTCAATGAACTGGGACCCACGTTCGGCAGCTTTGAATACCGAAATGGCAGTTGTTATAGAACAGCCAGAATATGTGCAAATGTTTCTAGAACAACTGCCGAATCAACTGTCGAGTAACGCCTATGCCTTAACTCTGCGCGACGGGGACATTGTCTGGACCGACGTAAAAACAGGCGAAGAATACGACTCCGAACCAGAAGCAGGAGTATGGCGAAAAATGGGTGCTTGGTTCTCCGGAATATTACCAATTGAAGATCAGCTATAACAGTTGCCAATACTGCAAACCTACCCAGTCAAGCGAAACAAAATGGACGCTAGTTTTGGGGCTGGGGGGCACAACCAACATAAGGAAGTTCAATGCCAGCGCAATGGAATGAATACTATCAGAAGATTTTAAGCCAACCTCACCGCCCAAACGTGGAAAATGCCCTGAACCTACTTAAGATAGAAGGCAAAGTCGCTCTCGATATTGGCTGCGGAATAGGTCGAGACAGCCACTTTCTCCTCGAACAGGGATTTAAGGTTCACGCATGTGATAGCAATGAAGATGCAGTAAAAACTTGTTTAACACGCTTTGAAGGTAATAAGCGATTTTCGGTTTCGCAGTGCTGTTTTACTGAATTTAATTACCCTCAGTGCAGCTTGGTTATCGCAAATGCCAGTTTGTTCTTTTGCCCTGACACAGGCTTCAAACAAGTCTGGACAAAAATAGACAGCGCATTACAACCGGGCGGTATCTTCTGCGGCGATTTCTTGGGAGTGAAAGACTCCTGGGTTACCTCCGAAATGCACCCAAACATTACCGCATTAACAAAAAAGGAAGTGGAAAGCTTATTCGAGGGTTACGACCTCATTTCATTGCATGAAAGAGATGAAGACGGGACCACTGTAGTAGGAAGCCAAAAACATTGGCATATGTTTAGTGTGACCGCTCGAAAGCGCTAAAAATGGTCTCTCAATAAAGAAAGCAGCACTTCAAATCAGTGCTGCTATCAGAGATTAATTGACGGGATACACCACTTCAAAACGCTCTAAAACCAGCGTACGTTTCTCATGCCAATCGATGTTCAACTCATCGCATTCAGCTTTAAAAAATGCAGTATGAGCATCACGCCACCAGTTTAAGGTTCTATCACCTTCGCCTTCTGCGAAGGCAAATTCTGCGGTTACATCCTCATATTTGCATGTACTTACGTCAGTAATTCGTATCACGCAAACCGGGTCCCCATCCCAATTCGTCACTACTTGTAAATGACCGACTTGGGGCATGGTTTCACCATGTTCTCGATACCAAAGCTCCAAACTGCACGATGCAGTTTTCTGTCCAATACGAACCAAATCTGCGCATACATTCGCGTTGTATTCGTCGGCACAATAATAGTCAGCACTGACTGATGGTACAGCTTCCCTTTGTTCTGGTGATAATAATTCTAGGAATTGTTCTAAGTAATCCTTAGCTCGCGCGTCCATGCTCACTCCATTAATCATAAATTCGCAAGGAGGATAAAAGATATCACAACAAATAACCACCAGGAACAAACTGAAAAACAACAAGAATATGACTTCTACGAAGACGACAGTTATTTCTTTTGTAATAACTTTGCTAAACGTTTGTGCTATTTGCTATTGTTGCATGGTCTATCTGTACTCTTCTCGTGAAAGGACGTTATATGCGCTTATTTATTGGTATTTTTTTCTCGCTGATACTTGCCTTGCCAACAATGGCATCGGAGGAAAAGTATTCAGAATCGGATCTGTTAGATAGACCATTAATGGAACGCTATATTTTAGATGAACTAAAAGCGCTGCGTCAGGACTATCAAAGCCTAGAAAAGCGAATGATCACAGAGATCACCGATCGCGAGCTAACGGTCGCAGATAAATCGTTGAACTATGCCAACGTGACCGTTACATACTTCTTCTACATCATTGCTGGTGTCGCATCGCTGATTGCCTTTGTCGGATGGCAATCTCTGCGCGAGTTTAAACACAACACCAAAGAGATGGCTGATAAACGATTGGAGAAGATCGCCCAAGAATATGAGAAAAAGTTTGTCGCCCTTGAGCGAGATTTAAAACGCAAAACTCGCATTATCAGCGAAAACAACAAAGAGATTGAGAAAATCAACGAGATCCATAACTTATGGCTACGTGCACAAAGCTCTCAAACTCCAGAACAACGTATTGAAATCTATGATGAAATCTTATTAATTCGTCCAGGTGATTTAGAAGCGTTGACTTACAAAGCCGACGCAGCGATGGAAATCAACGAATACCATTGGGCACTTAGCATTTGTAACCGCGTACTTGAAGTCGATTACACCAACGGCCCTGCACTGTATCAACGCGCGTGTGCATACTCTCGCCTTGGTATCGAAGAGCAAGCTATTGAAGACTTGGAACGCGCAATTGAATACAGCCCATCCATTCGTGATTTACTTGCCGAAGAACGAGACCTCGAATTGCTGCACGGTAATGAGCGTTTTGAAAAGCTCTTACATCTAGCAAGCGAATAATGGAATAAACAGCATGAGCAGCCACTTTAATCTAGAAGACGCTAGCCAAGTATTGGTTGGCGCTTTTGCCCTAGCAGTCCCGATCTCATTTTCGGAGGAAGCGTGGCGATTGGGTGAGAGCCTACCAATGGCAAACTTGCTCATGCTGTTAAGTCTTTCTGTCATTTTCCTCAGTTTTTTCGCGTATCAAAGCGTGTTTCAAAGCCACATCAAGAATCGCGTATCCATCTTTATTTTTCGTGTGGTTATCGCGTACCTCATTGCGGCCGTTGTGGTAGCGTTAGTTCTTTTCTGTCTTGATAAACTGCCACTCATGAATGAGCCTTTGGTTGCGATAAAACGCGTTATCGTCATCACAATGCCTGCTTCGATGGGCGCGATCGTAGTCGACAGTTTCGACAAAGAATAGAGATAATCGCTACTCTTCTTCTAACGTTAAGTTCGACCCCGAGTGGTCTTTCCCTAATATATCTTCTGGGTTTCGAAGTGCGCAGGTTTCTAACGACAAGCACCCGCAGCCAATGCATCCGCCTAAATCGTTTTGCAACGCTTTAAGTTTTTGAATCTTTTGTTCTAACTGTTCATGCCAATGGCTTGCCATTTCTTCCCATTGCGCTTTGTTAGGGGCTTGGTGTTTCGGCAGTTCATCTAACGCATGTTTAATTTCTTCTAACGACAACCCAACTTGCTGCGCTGCTTTGATCACCGCAACACGGCGCAACACACTGCGATGGTAGCGACGCTGATTACCTTGATTTCTCCAGCTCGAAATCAGTCCTTTTTGCTCGTAAAAATGTAGGGCAGATACTTTCACTCCAGAACGTTTTGCCACTTCTCCTACGCTGATTTCCATCCTTGACTCCCTGCGTATCAATTTTGTTAAAAAAATGCTTTACCTCAAGTTTACTTGAGGTTTTAAAGTTGCACCATCTTAATTAACGCTAAACCCCGGCGATCTCAAGATAATGTATTCAGCGCGAACGACTTGGTTGTTAACCACAAGACAGTTGGACATCAACCTTTTGAAATCCATCGGGAGTTAGAGGCAAACATAATGAAAAATAAAACTCAGCCGTACTTAGCTGGCCGCTTCTTCGACAGTATCTCCTCTGGCTTATTCATGATGGCGCTGCCATGGGTCATGCTTTCCGAACCTAACATGGGCACTTTCGTAGCTTTAGTATCTCTGAGCTGCACCGCGATTTCTTTTCTAGCAACGCCTTTCTTTTCCACTTTAATTGACCGACATTCACGCAAAGTACTACTCGTGCTCAATCAATGGATTCAATCGGGTATGGCTTTGGTGGTGTTCATTGCTTATTGGTTAGGGTTCGAGTCACACTGGTTGCTGGCTTTTGCACAATTGGTGTATTGGGTTTCGAGTAATTTTGCATGGACGACCAACAACGCTTTCACCCAAGAAAATTATCAGCACCATGAGTATGCGAAAATTTCGGGTCAGCAAGAAATTGTAATGCAATCCACAACCCTCGGAGCTGGCGCGTTGGGTATTGTTTTGCTTGAAATGTGGGGTATGAAAGAGTTTGCTTTGTTTGCGGCCAGCGCCTCTGCGTTAGCAGCGATGTTCTATATTCTGACGCCTTATACCCAACAATTAAGGGCATCAAAATCCGTTGCTTTCATCGCGCAACTCAAAGAGAGCAAACAAATATTCCGCCTCGAACCCCGATTTTATGGCTTTATTCTGCTCTCTTGCCTCTCTTATCCTGCATTGACGTATTTGAGCAAACTGGTGCCGATTTGGTTTTCTGAACAAGGCATCTCTGGCGATTGGTTTGCAGGGTTCAACATCAGTTTTGGCCTCGGCTCGTTGCTAACCGGCTTTATTGTCACCAAAGTGCTAAGCCGTGCCTCCCATAGCCACATTATGTTCGCTTCGATGGTTATGGTCTCTTTTGCGCTTATCGGGATGAGTTTTGCGATGAGCCCGCTGACCATCTTATTGTTTACGGCGCTGTTTGGCGTATTTAACGCGCTAAATCGCATTGCGAGAGTCAACTGGATGCATCACACCGTAGCGGTTCATCAACGAGGTCGCGTCGATGGCGGCATCAGCATGTTTGCCACCACCATTCAATCTCTCAGTTACGTCCTGATTGCAATGTTGAGTCATTACGAACTAACACAATACGGTTTTGCAATCGCAGCTGCTGTCATGGTGTTAGCAGTGATTTTGATGGGATTACTCAGTCGAGACGTAGAGCCGTTTAACGACCTGCCCCTTCATGCAGCAGCAAAGTGAAGCATAGAAATTGAGAAGTTGAGAAATTGAAAAAGCGAGATAGGAAGGCAACCAACATCGTCTTCCTATTTTTTACGCCAGCACTTTTACCTCTATCGCTCATCAGCAAGGTTGGGTATTCTGAGGTGAGCAACATGAGCAGAGGGAAATCGCAGTGAACTTAAGGCAATTAGAAGTCTTTTACGCCATTATGCAAGCAGGAACGGTGTCAGGCGCGGCTCGCTTACTGCACGTTTCCCAACCTAATGTCACTCGAGTTCTCGCCCATACAGAACAACAACTGAGCTTCGCTTTATTTGAGCGTGTAAAGGGCCGTCTCGTTCCCACTCAAGAAGCCAAAGCCTTATTGCCAGAGGCTGAAAAAGTCTATCAACAACTCGGACAATTTCGCTCTCTGACCAACAAAGTCAAACAGGGAACTCAACATTTACGAGTCGGTGCTCCGCCTGTTTTGGCCGCACACTTGTTAGCGCCGACTGTCGCGTTGCTGTCGAAAGAGCACGGCATCTCCTTTGAGCTCTCAACGGCTAATCGCGATGAGCTGTGCTCAGGTTTACTGAAACATGAATTGGATGTCGCCATTGCGTTCGGTGAAGAAACGCCACCAGCGATCATGGGACACATGTTATTAAAAGAAAACTTGGCGCTAATTGCCCCTAAAAGCGCAGCGATACCCACAGAAAAAACCGTCACTTTAGAAGAACTCATCAGTCACGATTTACCCATTATCGGTTTAGATAGCCGAGACCCTCTGGGCTTATTGCTGCATCAAACCTTATCGGCGCGTGACGAGCATTATCAACATGCCATCACCGTCCGCAGCTACTCCGCGGCGGCTGAACTGGTGAAAAACGAAGCAGGATTCGCGATTGTAGACCCTTGGACTGCAAAACAATATCGCCAAGATAATGCCGTTTCCGTGCATGCTTTGGAGCCAAATATGTCCTTCTCTGTCTCTATTTTATTCGCAGAGCACACACCTCAATCCATTGCGACAAAGCAATTTATCACCGCCCTAAAACAACAGATGGTTTAAAGGTATAACCTGAAGTTATACCCGCCTAACAAATAAGCATTCGGTTTCCTAAATCAGTCTGGCTACATTAATGAGCAATAACGATGACGAAGGGAACCATCATGCAAATTGCTCAACCTTACCTACTCTTTCTTGGCGATGTAACCGATCCACTCGCAGCAAAAACCGCGCGTGGCATATATCAATGGCGACCTGAGATTTGTCTTGGCCAAATCCGCCTGACGCCAGAAACCGTATCGCTTGGTTTAACCGACATGACACTACAACAAGCGCAGCAGCAAGGAGCAAAAACGCTGGTGCTCGGCACAGCAAATCCAGGAGGCGTCATTCCCGAAGCTTGGCAAGCAACCTTACTTGAAGCGGCAGAGATGGGGTTTGAAATTGCATCGGGCATGCACCAACGTTTGGCGGAATTTTCTCCTCTTGCCGATCTAGAACAACGCGGATTAACCAAACTGTATGATGTTCGCCATTATGATGCCCCGCTCAAGGTCGGCAATGGCAAAGCTCGCGCAGGCAAGCGAGTACTTACTGTAGGGACAGATTGCTCCGTTGGCAAAATGTACTCTGCCCTTGCCATTGAGCATGCATTGAAGCGTAAAAACTGTCGTGCAGAGTTCAAAGCAACGGGTCAAACCGGAATTCTCATCGCAGGCAGTGGCATTTCGATTGATGCCGTAGTTGCCGATTTTATCTCCGGCGCAGTAGAAGCGATCAGCCCTGAGTTCACCGATCACGATTGGGACATCATCGAAGGGCAAGGTTCATTGTTTAACCCTTCGTTTGCTGGCGTAAGTTTGGGCTTACTTCACGGCGCACAAGCTGACGCTCTGATACTGTGCCATGAGATTGGTCGCCCGCACATCCGCAACTTACCACATGCGAGCTTGCCAACCATTGAACAAACGATAGAAGCGAATCTGGCCGCTGCTCGCCTAACAAATCCAAACGCTCAATTAGTGAGTATTTGCTTAAACACTTCGGCGCTCAGCGAAGAAGATGCAGCCCAGTTATGCCAGGGTTGGAGCGACAAATACCAAGTGCCCGTCACCGACCCTGTACGTTTTGGCGTTGATGCGGTTGCAGATAGGCTCCTTACGATTTAAGAAACATTTACGGTTTAGAAAATAACTGCGGTTTAGGGAAACTAGTGAGATGAAAATTCATGTAGAACCTGTCACGCTTGCCATGGCGACACCATTTCGCATCTCTCGCGGCAGTCGGACAGAGTGCCACGTAGTCCGCGTGACAATTGAACATCGAGGCATGACCGCCCAAGGTGAATGCACGCCATACCCTCGTTATGGTGAATCGGTTGAATCGGTGATTAAGGCGATTTCTCACGCCGCACATGAACTGCAAAGTTTGTATGCCAAAGGTGATGCTGATGTGATGGCTCTCAAAAGCCAGCTTCAATCGTTATTACCCGCAGGGGCGGCAAGAAATGCATTGGATTGCGCCCTTTGGCATCTTCACGCGCTTTTGAGCCAAAAGCAGCAGGTTCACGACCTCTTTACGTTACCCGAGGCGATTGTGACGGCGATGACGGTTTCTATCGACAAGCCGCAAGCGATGGCAAAACAGGCACAAGCTTACCTTAGCCAAGGCGCAAAACTGCTTAAGGTAAAACTGGATGGTGAAAACGTGATTGAGCGCGTTGCAGCAGTACGCGATGCCGCGCCGCACGCACAAATTGTCTTAGATGCGAATGAAGCGTGGCAAAACCTCGACCTCGCGACGGTATTTGCTCAACTCGAACCGTTTAATATCACCATGATCGAGCAACCGTTGCCACAAGACTGCGACGACGTACTCGCCAGCATTCCGCACCCCATTCCACTTTGCGCCGATGAAAGTTGTCACACCAGAGAGCAATTGCATCAGTTGGTTGGCAAATATGAAATGGTGAACATTAAGCTAGATAAAACTGGCGGGCTCACTGAAGCACTATTATTATCCGACGACGCCCAAAAACTCGGTTTTAGCCTCATGTCCGGTTGTATGTTGGGGACGTCGCTTGCGATGCGTGCTGCCTTACCCATTGCTGCTCAGGCAAGCGTTGTCGATCTTGATGGCCCGGTGCTGCTCGGACAAGATGTAACGCCAAGCTTGGTTTATTGCGACGGCGAAATCGTTCTTTCCAAATAGCCTAAACAATCCAGAGGTTTTGCTCCAAAAGTCAGAACCTCTGAGTTTATGATCTCGATTAAAAAACAATCAGCCCCATCATGAAATAAGTCACATAAATTATATGGTTATTGAGGCATGCTAAGATTCCAGTAGTCCAAGAAGGTGGTCTTATGCATCGAGTCATCCGGAAAATGACGTGGAAAACGAATAGGCGGTAATCCCGCCCTACTCCAATGCAGTGCGTGGGTTTCTATAACAACCCACTTCCTAGCAATTCGTAGGTTTTTCACGCCATCTTGCAAGGAGGCTCTATGCCTATCAACAAAATACGCAATATCGCTTTTGTCGGCCAAACCGGGACCGGTAAAACCACGCTGATAGAAAAACTGCTCTTCACCTGCGATGCCACGCACCATTTAGGCAGCGTAGAAAAAGGCGATACCGTTACCGACTTCGACCCTCAATCCATCCAATATCAACACAGTATTGAAGCAACGCCAGTCGCACTGCGCTGGAATAAACACCGGCTCAATATCATCGACACTCCGGGACAAAACGAGTTACTTGGCCGTACTATCAGCGTTTTTCCTGCCGTTGAAACATCTGCCCTTGTCATCGACCCTCAAACCCCACTTAACCAAACTTCCGATCGCTTATTCACCTTTGCTAAAGAGCAGCAAAAATGTCAGATGATCATCATCAATAAGCTCGATAACCACGGTAATCAGTTAGAAAGATTGATGGAGAACATCGTTGAGCATTTTGGTGACCACTGCTTGCCGATCAACTTACCTTCGGCTGACGGGGAATCTGTAGTTGACTGCTATTTCGAACCAGAATTGGGACGAGAAACCTTACTTGCAACGGTAGATGAAGCTCATGAGACCTTAATTGACCAAGTCATCGAAGTCGATGAAGAACTGATGGAACTGTATCTGGAACAAGGCTCCGAACTCACCGCAGAGCAACTGCATGATCCGTTTGAAGAAGCACTGAGAACTGGACATGTGATTCCGGTCTGTTTTGTCTCAGCACAAACCGGCGCGGGCGTCGAGTTGCTGCTGCGCACCTTGGCGGAGATCATGCCCATGCCAAACGAGGGTAACCCTCCTCAACTGGAAAAGAACGGCAAAAAAATCAAAGTAAATTGCGAAACCTTAGAGCACACCGTCGCACACGTGTACAAAGTCAGCGTCGACCCATATATGGGAAAACTTGCCTACTTACGTGTGTATCAGGGGGAAATCAATGCGGGCAGCCAGCTTTATATTGGCGAAAGCAACAAGGCATTTAAAGTTGGGCACTTATATCAACTGCAGGGCAAAGATAGAACCGAGATCCCTCGCGCGCTTGCGGGCGACTTCTGCGTTTTAGCCAAAGTGGATGATCTCGAATTCGATTCAATCGTTCATGACTCTCACGAAGAAGATGGAGTTCAACTCAAAACGTTGGATCTTCCTGACTCCATGTATTCTTTGTGCTTGAAGCCTCTTAAGCGTGGAGATGAGCAAAAATTAGGAGATGTGCTGAATAAAATTGCCAGTGAAGACCCTTCTCTGCGCATCGAACATCGCGCTCGCACCAACGAAACCATCATCAGCGGCCAAGGGGAGTTTCACCTCAAAGTCGCATTAGAAAAGATGGCGAACGTGTACAAACTGGACGTCGAAACCTGCCAACCAAGCGTCGAATACTTTGAAACCATCACCAAACCTGCCGAAGGGCATTATCGACACAAAAAACAAAGTGGCGGTGCAGGTCAGTTTGGTGAAGTGCAATTGAAGGTTCGTCCACTCGAACGTGGCGCCGGATTTAAGTTCATCAACAAAGTGGTGGGTGGCGCAATTCCAACCGCGCTCATTCCTGCTGTAGAAAAAGGTATTTTGCAAGCGTTAGAGGAAGGCGCGATTTCTGGCAACCCAATTAAGGATGTGGAAGTCACCGTTTATGACGGTAAATATCACTCCGTCGATTCGAAAGAAATTGCGTTTGTCATCGCAGGTAAGAAAGCGTTTTTAAATGCGATTAACAACGCCGATCCTATTGTGCTAGAACCCATTGTCCAGATGGAACTGCACATCCCAACCGCGAATGTTGGCGATGTTTCTGGTGATTTATCTGGCAACCGAGGCTTAATCGAAGGCTCCGAGCCAATCGACAGCAGCTTCACCTTACTCAGAGCCAAGTCACCTGTAAACGAGCTGCAAGATTACGCTCGTCGATTACGCTCTATCACTGGTGGTGAAGGCAGCTTTAGTATGACCTTAAGTCATTACGAGCCTGCGCCACCAGCAGTGCAAAAACAGGTCTGCCAAGGCAGTACACAACAAGGTTAATTCCCTAAGATTCAAATCAATCACATAAACAAAAAAGCGCCCTCATTTTGAGGGCGCTTTTATGTAAAAGAAAAATTATTTATCGAGAGACAAACCTATCTGACTGATTTTGCTTTCAAACTCTTCGATGCTGTTCGCTTTGTAAGTCGGAGCACCGTTAAAGTAGCGCGGTTTCTCTGGCAGCATCGCATTTTTCAGCTCTTGTTCTTGATCGATATTGTCATGGTAAACCGTTACACGATTTGGAATATCCTGCTTCATTACAGCCATTTTGGTTCTCCTTTATTAAAACGAATAGTAAGCGTAGAACGAATTTATCGGAGTACAGGCGAGACTGTGTAAAATTTAGACACTCACAGCAAAATCATATTTAAACAGTTGCATTTAATATTTTTGAGGCACTTTGTCGTGGCTATTGGCAAACGTGAGTGCAGCGATTAAGGTGAGCTCTCTCTACATGAAGACAGGAAGTCCGGTGTCGCAACAAGAACTCAACCAAATGGGCAGTGCCAAAGTTTTTCTCATCGAAAAAGATGGCGTCCAAGTAATAGAAAAACGTAACCCTACTCAAATAGAAGTGGCGTTTTATCAACGCCATGCCGAGCAGTTTAACGCGCTTGGAATACACGTACCGCGCTTGATTCAACTCGACGACCAGAAAAACGTTCTGTACATTGAATACGTTCCCCACGCAGTCGAGCAAGCATTCTTACTTGAAGATGATCGAGTCATTGAACAACTCTTCAAACTGCACCGACTTCCACCAACATCAGATGGTGTTTATCACCGCCACCAGTGGACACCACAAGCGACTCAACAAGCACTCGCAACACTTAAACTGGGCTCAGAGACAGAACAGTTCTTCCACCAGCTACAACAACGATCGGCGCACCTTTTCGATGGGCAGAACTTGATCTCCGGAGACACCAATGCAGGAAACTGGGGACAGCGCCAAAATGGCGAGCTGGTGCTGTTCGACTGGGAGCGCTTTTCTACAGGGCATGTCGCGATAGATTTAGCGCCGCTCATCGAGGGCATGGGCACATTTGATGATTACTTGAAGGTGGCAGGCAAGTATGTAAAGTGCGCCGAGAAAGGTGAAACAACAGAATTGGCGCGCGATATCGGACTAGCAAAAGCGTGGATCGTTGTCGAGGTAGTCAACATACTGGTCTCCAGAGAGAATCCGCAGACCAGCAAGTATTTGGACTGGTTTCGGCAAACCTTGCCGCAATGGGCCAAAAGCCTTAGCGCTCAGGTGATGAGTTAGGCTCTGAGATTTGATATAAACGCCTTTCAGGTTCTGCGCATGAGGTTTCGCAGTTGCATACTTTATCAACACCGACGTTGTTTAAACCGCCGCAACTTCCTTGAATACGCTTGTTATGAAAAATGACGCCAAGTGACATCAACAAAATGATTGCGAGAAAACCAAGAAAGGTAAATAACCAAACCATATTAACCTGCCTTATTAGCCATCGACTCTAGCTTAAGTATAGCAGGGCTAGATGTTGCTTTGAGTAGCGCTTTAGGTCTTGCCAACAAGGAGGGTTTTGATTTTTGGCCACCACAACCACAGGAGCCGCAGCCGCCTTTTTGTTTGTGAACACTTTTCTTATGATTGTTTGATGGGCGTCCTTGAGAGGGCTCAATCAAAGGCTCTCTTGGAACCGCAAGCACATCTTCCAATGAACTACGAGTAGACAGCCTAAATACTGGCGTGCCACTGCTAAGTAGCTTTGCCAATGCACGTTCACCGATATTTCGCACAAGAACAGCATCCACATTGTACCCTTGTAGAGACTGAATCAACTGAGACTTCGCATTACAACCAGCTTGTGGCATAGAAGCAATGTTCGCTAAGTTTTTTAGCATACCGTCAGTATCAGAATAAATAGCAATGTATGGTGCTTTTACAAAGTGGTTTGCCACCCGCTCACCATCATTAGGAATAGCATAAATCATAAGTTTGACTCCTCATTCGGAAAAACTAATGCATGACCTTCAACTAAACTTTTTGCGACTTTCAATCTTGCACTTTTTACTGTGTTACCAAAAGTTTGTCTGGAAACGCCCATCTGCTCCGCAGCTTGCTGCTGGCTAAGCCCCTCTAAGTCGGCTAAACGTAGCGCTTCTAACTCTTCTGGTAATATGGCGACTTGCTCCAACTGATTAAATGGAATGCCATTGGGCTTAAAGCAATGGTGAGCCGCACGTCCGCATATTCGTCTTTCTATCTTTGGTCTTGCCATCATTGTCCCTCAAAAACACAGAGTCAAATTACGCCTTAAACTGGCATATGCCAATAACATTTTTAGCATATGCCAATAAACTAAGTTTGCAAAAATCAACACGACAAATACGTAATACATCAGCATTAATTAGACATCTAATAATTTAGAAATTTCGATGACAAACGAGCAAAAAGATCAATTCTAATTAACCGGATAATAAAAACGTTAGTTTGCGCAGATTTTTCATACAAATACACGCTAATGTGTTCATTTTATTGAAGAAGAAAAACTATAATCCAAGCAAATCATTAGTTTGAACACTAATGATTGTTTTATTTTAAAGGATGTATACCTAAGGAACGAAAAAGAGAAGTTTGACGATATTCGCCTGAGCTTAAAGAGTAATACGTTCGATAAAGAACCTGTCGAACGACCATTACTTGGCCTAGGTGCCCTACTCTTCTTGCCAAATTAAGTTTCTTGAAAGCGCTTAGGTATATCAGAAAAAGGAAGTACATATGTCTGACTCAAATTGGCTCAGCGAATTCCCGGAAATGGATGCCTCTGATCTCAGGGCGATTCGCAAAACACTCGACGGCGCCTACAGAGATTTCTCTCGCGAGTATGGTGAACTCATTGAGTCTCTGTTTGATCCGCTCCTGGCGTTTCTTGTCTGGTTTGAAAAACTTCTGATTTCTACACCTTGGTTCATTATTTTAGGTGTCTGCACCACTCTCGTTTATGCCGCTAGCCGCTCTTGGAAACTGGCCGCTGCATGTTTTGGTTCGCTGATTCTGATTGGCTATTTTGGAATGTGGGAAGATACTATGCGCACGCTCAGTATCATCACTGTATGTACTATGCTTGCCATCGCACTTGGTATCCCTATCGGCATCGCTATGGCGCGCTCTAATCGCATTCAGTCGGTGGTAACACCATTACTCGACGTCATGCAAACCATGCCGGCATTTGTGTATCTCATTCCAGTTGTGATGTTATTGGGCATCGGGAAAATTCCTGGCCTTATCGCAGTAGTGATCTACGCGATTCCACCGGTTATTCGTTTAACCAATTTGGGCATTCGTCTAGTTGATAAAGAAGTATTGGAAGCCGCAACCGCATTTGGTGCCAGCACTCGGCAACGGCTTTTTGGGGTTCAGCTTCCGCTTGCAATGCCAACCATCATGGCGGGAATTAACCAAACGATCATGATGGCACTGTCAATGGTGGTCATCGCATCAATGATTGGGGTAAAAGGTTTAGGTCAGCCTGTTCTAAAGTCTATTACCAATCAATATTTCACTCTTGGTCTTCTCAATGGTTTAGCAATTGTCGCCCTAGCAATCCTTTTTGATCGTGCTTCACAAGCGTATGCGAAACGCACTCAAGCTCATTTAGGAGACTCAAAACATGACTAGTCCACTTATCGAAATCAGCGGTCTGTATAAAATCTTCGGCCCCAAGCCCAATAGCGTGATTGAGCGCGTTAAGTTGGGACATAGTAAAGAGCAGGTTTTAACGGAAACGGGCCACACGGTCGGACTAAAAGACATCAACCTGCAAATTCAAAAGGGTGAAATTTTTGTCATTATGGGATTATCCGGTTCTGGAAAATCCACCATGATTCGCCACTTCAACCGATTAATCGATCCAACCATGGGGCAGATTTTGGTAGAAGGGGTGGATGTCATGCAACTTTCGAACAAAGAGCTTGAACAGTTTCGCCGTCACAAGATGTCTATGGTGTTCCAGCGCTTTGGTTTGCTGCCTCATCGCACTGTTATCGACAACATCGCATATGGTTTGGAAGTTCAGGGAATGAATAAAGAGGCGCGCTTAGAAAAAGCAAATGAATGGTTAGAAACCGTTGGACTGACGGGTTATAAGCACCAGTATCCTGCTCAACTATCGGGTGGACAGCAACAGCGTGTGGGCCTTGCACGGGCACTGGCTACCGACGCCGAAATACTGTTGATGGACGAGGCTTTTTCAGCATTGGACCCTCTGATTCGGAGCGAAATGCAAGATCAGCTGGTAGAGCTGCAACAGAAGCTGCACAAAACCATTATTTTCATTACTCATGATTTAGATGAAGCGCTTCGACTTGGCGATCGCATCGCGATTCTTAAAGACGGTGAACTTGTCCAACAAGGTTCACCAGACGAAATTTTACTGCATCCTGCCGATGAGTACGTTGAAGCCTTTGTAAAAGACGTCAATAGAGCGCGAGCACTGACAGTCGAAACGCTGATGCAGCCACCTTCGTACTGTGTTCGCGCTGAAACCATTGAAGATGCACTAAGTGAAATGAAACGTGTTAAACGTGATTATGCCTACCATGAGACCAATGCAGGCTATCAAGGCGTGATAACACAGCAAGGATTGCTAAACGCAGCGAAGTTAACTCATATATCAGATTGGCGTGATGATATCTATGAAGAGGTGCCTATCATCTCTCCACATTTAGCCATTGAGCAAGTGCTGACTGAAGTCATGTCGTGTGAACATTCACTGCCCGTCATCGATGAGCACGGCCATTTGAAAGGCGAATTAAATCGTCAGGTTATTGCGGAGCTGTTTTCTGATCAACGAAGCACAAAACGAGGCACTTCACGCTCAAGCTTCAATAACGTTTCTTAGATGATGTTGATAATACAGCTCACAACAATGTGGGCTGTTATCAATTAACTCACTCCCACTCCCACTCCCCTTTTTAGATATTTATCTGTGGGCTCAAGCTTGATACCCAAAGCAACATTTACATTGTTCTGATTTTCCTGACAATTTCATGCTCATATCCGGTTTTATTGACATAGTTAGATCATTCTATTGCTTTTTGATGACGCAAATCCTCGATAAATGTCTACTATTACTCTCATACAAAATCTTGATTTAAAGAGGGATAAAATGAAAAAGACAATGTTGGCACTAACAGGCGCGGTAATCATTCTTGCAGGCTGTCAAGATGAGAAACCTGCCGAAACAAGCGCAGTTGAAGTACCTCAGGCAACGGAAACTGAAGTCACCACCAGTGCAGACGTTACGACTGAGACAATTGACACGTTACCAGTAGAAGAAGAACAGGTAATTACTGAAGAGACATTTGTAGACTCTGAACACAACGCACAAAGTGCTCTGGACTGGAACGGCACCTACAAAGGAACACTACCTTGCGCGGATTGTGCTGGTATCGATATGACCATCACACTAAATCAAGATGGCACTTACGTACTTGAAGAAAGCTACCAAGACAAAGAAGACGGTCAATCAAAATCTGAAGGTCAATTCACTTGGGACGCAAATGGCAGCATCGTAACGTTGACAAATGAAGATGCACCAAACCAATACTTTGTTGGTGAAAACGTACTTATGAAGCTAGACATGAATGGCGAAAAAGTAACGGGTGACCTAGCACCACTATACAACTTAACGAAACAGTAAGAAGTTAGTATCAATACCTGATAAATACCCCAAATCCGAGCCACCCCAGCTCGGATTTTTTCGCTGTTTTAACGAAAGCTATTCCAGCAACCTTTCTATTCTGAAGCAACATTCTGCTTCTTACCCTGATTGTTCATTACATTTCCATACGCTTTGCCGATAGATGCTTACAACGTCATTTTGTACAGTGTTCAAAACAAAACAGAACAACTCGGAAAAATGATGAAAAAAACATTAATTGCACTACTTACTCTGACAGCTGCTGGCTCAGCTTTCGCTGGCGATACTTACATTCGTAACGGTAACATCTACAACAACGAAGGCGGTTGGAACGTAGAAGCTGGTGTGGCTCAAGGCAGCGATCTTTTCAAAGATCAAAAGCATAATACAGCACCAATTCTCAACGGTGGTTACCATGGTGACGACTTTAATGCCGACCTAAGTGGCATTAACTACCGCTTCTTCGGTAACACCAATGAGTTAATCAACATGAGTGCCTACCTTGTAGGTAGTGGTGTAATGCGCGACGGTGATACAGCGAAAAGCCTGAAAGGCACAGATAAACGCCGTTTCGCCGTCGATCTAGGTTTAAACGCAGACTTTACACTGGATCAAAACAACGTCATTTCTACGTACCTTCAGCACGATATCAGTGGTGCTTACAAAGGTTACTTAGCGGGCGCGACTTACTTCCACATCATGAAATTCGGTAGTGTTGATTTTGTTCCTTTTGCTAACCTAACTTATCAAAGTGAAGACTACGTAGATTACTACTTTGGTGTAAAACAACGCGAAGCAAACGCAAACCGCAAAGCATACAAAGGTGATTCAACGGTAAGCTATGGTGTGGGCTACAAACTTGTTATGCCAATCAACGACAACTGGCAAGTAAGCCAAATGACACAATACACGCGCCTAGGCAGCGGTATCAGCGACTCTTCTATCGTTGATAGCGCAAACCAATGGGTTGTTGGCGCAAGTGTGTCGTACAACTTCTAATCCGATACGCCCTTATAAAGCCATCATTTCGATGGCTTTATGCGTTGGACATTTGCATAATCTTGAACACCGACTCTAGTGTGAATGAGCAATCCATAACCTATGTAAATCGCTATAGCCTGTATTCTTCACCTGCACACCTCGCACTTGCTGTATTTTTGTCACTTCTTCGTAGCCAACAAACAAAGGCAAATATAGGTACTGATCGCGCAGCGCTTTCTCTAGGTTTAATAAAGACTGTAGCGAGTGATCATCTGCCATCGCCCTGCGAACCTTTTCTCTATGGCTTAACATCTGGCTTTGATCAAAACTAAAACGCAGTCCAGTTGCTATCGACAGCCATTCGAAGATGCCATATTCAAATGGTGCTTCCATGACTTCCTCAATGAAGAGCAAATCTGCTTGGTGAGACACTACCTCAGGAAAACTAATGTCATCAATAACAATGATCTCTAACTCTAATCCCGTTGCACGAATCACACTGTGCAACCATTCGGAATGACGAATTAAACTCGGAATCGTCCAGACAGGTTCAGCTAATACCACTTTACCTTTCAGTTTAGGTATCACAACACCATCTGTTATTGATAAATCTTGCTCGTGAGTCTCTAACTGAATGCTGTCAACGGCACTTGGCGCATCATAAATTCGCTTTTGCACATGGATGTAATCAGCGAGTTGATACCAAGTCTCTTTTGTGAGTTGGGATTCCACGCGTTCGCGGTAGGTCAAATATGAAAATGCGCTAATTTTTTCCACTTCAACGTGATCGGAGCTTTGGTTAAAGCTCAACATATTTAAGGTTTTAACATCACCATGAGACAGCGTTATTTGATCTAACAATGCGCGTGCTGAAAAATACTCTTTGTGCGCTTCAAGAGTCATACTCTCCTGGTTCCAGCCGCTGATTTTAAATGGTCCAGTCCCTATGTGGTAGGAATAACTAGAACCGAAAGAGACGACATCTCGACACAGAATAGACGCATGAGGAGTTGCTAGCATGTATGGAAACAACTTGTTCGGATGCTTCAATATGATTTTTAAGCAGTTAGATGTTTCTGCAACCACGCTATCAATGCATTGCCAGAGCTCGTGAACTGGTCCTTTTATCTCCCTGAGTCTTTCTATACTCCAAACCACATCCTGTATGTTAAGGGGCTCGCCATCATGGCGATATATGCCTGGCCGCAACCATAACGTCATTACCTTGCCTTCCATTTTCCATTCATGTGCTAACGATGGCTCGATACCACCATTGGAATTTTGGGTCAGCAATACGTCATAAACGCTTTTCGCGACGTGTAATTCAGTGTGACGGTAAGTATTCGCAGGGTCGATTTTGGATACCCAAGGGTAAGAAGAAATCAAAATAGCGTTATTTGATTCATTCAATCGATTCACTTTTTCAGAAGCGATGGTTAGTGCTCTAACCGCGGTTTGACCGAACCAATCAATAAGTTTCGTTATTGAGTTCATTCTTCCTCTGCCAAGCTCCTCAACCAAAAACTCGGTCATCGCTTGTTGGAGGGAAATATTAATACTGAGACGGCTAGCGTTACTTCGGCCAATCGCAGGTTGCCAATCGACCCAATCGTAAGTGGCAAGCTTTTTCATCACAATAGAAACATTGCGCCTCGACGTGCAAATCACCGCTTCTAGCTCAGAAAGCGTAACAAGGTGATACTGGTGAGGTTCAAAGTGCTTTAACAGTAGATCCAGATACCTAAGATTGACATCGTTCACAAAGATTCCTAAGAGTTATTCCAAAGCAAAAAAATAGCACAGGACGCTTAGCAACTAAACTTCCTGTGCTATATCTAAACAAATTCAAAGCTTGGACTCAGCTCGACCAACAGAAGTCAAAAACGTTTACTAAGCCAAGAGGTAACTTGAATAAGTATTCTTAGAAACGGTAGCTCATACCTACAGAGAATACATTGATGTCTGCATCAACCGTTACTTTTTCATTGCCAAATTTCGCAATGTCTAGCTCAGGCATCATGTATTCCCATTCAACTTGTAGAGCAAAGTTTTCAGTAATAGCGAACTCTGCGCCTAAACCGTACATGCCTGTTACAGTGCTGTCAGAAATGGTGGTATGGCCTGCGCTACCGTCAATCACAGAGTTGCTAATTTTGAATTCAGCATTGAAGTAAGAAAGACCAGCTTTTGCAAAAAGGTTGAAACGATCGCCAATCGGTAGAGTCGCTTTTGGCTGAATCGATAGATACTTCATGTCACCAACAGTAACAACTTTGCCGTCTAAAGCATCGTAGCCACCAATGGCTGCTTCTAGAGAAATGTATTCGTTGAATTTGTAACCACCGAATACTTTGCCTGAAAGGCTTGAGTCATCTTCAAGTTTAAGTTTAGTGCTAGCGTTAGTACCACCACCATTGATAGAGCCATTAACATCACCAAACGATGCTTGACCTACAGATGCACCAACGTAAGGAGCTGCGTTTGCAACAGAACATGTTGCTAGAAGGGCTGTCATTAGCCATGTTTTTTTAAACATTGTATTTCACTGCCTGTTAATTATTGAGGTTGTGTTTTGCCCATCCTTAAGCATGCCATGCTATCCATTTCACTTGGTTTCAAAACCAAGTGGATGTTAATGAATAAAAACTCAATAAAACATGAAATATTTAGACACAACTTTGCCACTTTCTTTCTTAATTTTGACAATTTAGTCATTTCACAAGCATTGCTGCTTCAACCAGTTAGTGAGTTTGATGATTTCCGCTTGCTTGGCTCGACTCTTTTTATGAATAAAATAAAAGCTGTCGCCGGTTTCCAATCCATGAGAAGGGATATACACCAAATCGTGCGCTTTATCTCTTTCATTAAGCATAAAATCATTCGCAAATGCGATGCCTTGGTCATAACGCGCCGCCTCAATTGCCAACAACATATGACTAAAATGTTGAACATCGACATCTTTCGGCAAGGTGTAACCGCCCGCTCTGCACCACTCAGCCCAGTCTTTTCCTCTCTCACGATAAATTGAGTCTGTCGACAAAATAGGGTATCGCCAAAGCGCTTCTGGAATCGGTTGATCTTGCAACTCTTTCCAAATTTTATGGCTGCAGACCGGATACAGCGTCTCCGCGTATAACTTTACCGACATGTAGTTTCGCTTTGGCTTTTCTACCGTGATAAAACAATCGCCAACGCTGTCTGTCTGTTCAGGATCACCAACGACCATATTGAGTGTCAGATCGATTTCTGGATGTAAGCGCTTAAAATCAGACAAACGAGGAATAAGCCACTTTACGGCAAGCGAGCTATAAATCGCCAACCGTATGCTGCCTTTGTCCCCTTCTCGCACCTTTTGGCTGGCCATCGCAATTGAGCTAATTGCTGGGCTAATATCCTCTAAATAGCGGGTGCCCGTATCGGACAAAGAGAGCTTTCTGCCTTGACGGATAAATAATGATTCACCCAAATAATCTTCTAATAGTCGTATCTGGTGACTAACGGCACTTTGCGTCACATTGAGTTCTTCAGCAGCAAGCGAAAAGCTAGAGTTTCTGGCAACAGATTCAAAACAGTGAACCGCTCTGAGTGGTGGCAATTTCATTATCTAAAAATCTCATACTTAAACTAATAAATATCACTTCACTTCATCCTATGACATCACCTACTCTTTGGCAAAGAAAGAGGAGAGGAAAAAGTGAAAGTTACATCGGTCGGAGCAGCGATGCTGCTATTAATTGTTGGAAATCTCATTGCGGTGCTTTCGGACTCTTTAATTAAAAGTGTCGGAAATGAAGTGCCTATTTTTCAATTTGTCTTTTTCCGACAAATTTCAGCGGTGCTTTTCCTGCTGCCAGTCTACTTGCTAACAAAAAATGCGCCTTTTCTTGAAGGGTTTAAGTGGCATGCTGTTCGCGCTCACGTATGGTTACTTGGTGCAATATTCATGGTTTTGGCGATCTCATCTTTACCGCTCGCAACTGCGAACGCGATCTTTTACGCCGCGCCATTAATCATGTTGCCGCTTGCAGCAATCTTTTTTGGAGAACAGTTGTCTAAGCAATCGGTCGCCGCAGCGATAATGGGCTTTGCCGGTGTATTGGTCATCATTCGTCCAGACCAAATCGATTGGGCAGCGATTTCAGCTTTAGTTGTTGCAATTACTTTAGCAATCAATAACTTGCTCATTAGAAAACTGCCAAAAAATCAGTCTGTGATGCAAACATTATTGATGACAAACTTGGCAGGTATTCCAGTAGCCTTCTTGCTTGTTCTGATCGAAGCAGAACCTTGGGACTGGAGTGCTTTCCCTGTTGCTGCTGGCTCAAGTCTGTTCATCATGATTTATGCAGCAACATGTGTCATCGCTTACCGCTCGATCGATAGCAACAAAATTGCCAGCGCTGAATACAGTGGCTTAATTGGTGCCGTGTTTGTGGGATTGATTTGGTTTGGAGAAGTGCCAGATATATTTATGGCAATAGGAACCATTATGATTGTTGTGCCTCTGGTTTGGCTTTCTAAACGAGAACGTCGTAAGAAAAAGTTGCAAGAGCAACAAGAAGCGCACGTTACTTAAAGTTGTGCTCTAACCCAAAGACTAAAAAACCGAGCCGTAAGTGCTCGGTTTTTTTATGTGGCTCTAATCGGTTTTTACGTAAGCGACTACGTGAGATAAAAACTGCCTTGCAAAGCGATCATTAAACCGGATGCGATATTCATGCTCGGCTTCCGACACTAGACGCCAGCCTTCAGCAAAGTATTCTTTGATATCATCAACCGCCTCTTCTTTATTTTTGATGTGTTTCGCGTTCCACTGATAAGTGCAAGAGACAACGATCAGCCCACCCACCTTGGTGGTTTTTTTTAGAGCATTGATCACGCTAAGTGGCGACTCACATTGATCAATCACATTTAAACATACGACTAAATCAAAGCGAGATTGGAGAGTATCGAGCTCAAAAGGCTGGTTAATTAGCGTCAAATCAACATGAGCACATTTCTGTACGATATCTCTATTCTCTACCTCTAAAGTGTTTAAGGTGTTCACATCGTGAAGGTAAGTAAGCTCGACGCGTTGTTCTTCTATTAATAGTTGCTTCAAGCCATCCATTAACCTATTTGAAGGCTCCACAAGCGTCGCTTCTTTAAGGTTAGGTAAGCGTTGCACTAACTCATAATAATTTCTTCCCAGCGCCGCCCCAACCTCAAGTAGGGAATACGGCTGAACGCTGCTTTCGATTACCGCCTGCGCAATAAAATCAGCAACTTGGGAGCAGTGAGGTGATGACAAAAAAGAAAGTGGGACTTGTTTTGAGCGACTGGTTATCATCTCAATCTGTTGCTCCTCAATGAACTTGTCGAACCATTGAGCTTCGAAATAACCAGCCAGACCGTGCTCGGTCAGGTAAAAATCTTCCATGTTTTTTCCGTTCGTACTTTTAGAAAAGTGATTGTATCGGACGCGGAAATTAACGGGTATTTCTGGCCGCACATTCCAATAGGAAAACAGATGAAAACGCCGCGTATGTGAAAAAGCCCTTTCATCTCAAAGATAAAAGGGCTTGTTAATCGCTTCGGTTAAGTCGCTAACTATTGTGGTAGAACAACGTTACCATCTTGAATTGGGAACGTTTTTGTCGCTGGTTTGCTCGCCAAACGAACCGTCGTTGGTGCACCTGAAACTTCGTAAGTGACGTCGTAACCCACTACTTTATCAGATGTCGTATATTCTGTATGACACTGTTTTTTCGTCGTTGTTACTACATCACCTTTTTGCACATTCTCCTGGATCTTACGACCTGTCAGTGCACCAGCAATCGTACCAGCTGCAGTTGCAATCACTTTACCTGAGCCACCACCGATTTGGTTGCCCAGCGCGGCTCCAGCTGCTGCGCCACCAACCGTACCAATAATTTTATTGTCATCCGCAGGGGCAACTTGCTCGGTTACTACCACGTCTTTACATACTTGGTGCGGCTTTTTCACCGTTTCAGTCACCGCTTCAACCAAAGTAATGTTTGCTTGAGTTGGAGCTGGTGGCGTTTTGTCTTTACAGCCTGCTAGTACAGCAACAACTGCCATTGCAATTGCGATAGATTTCATATTCATGATTTACATCCCAGTATGGTTTGCTTTAATGAGCGTTATGGTAAATCGCAAAAGGGAAATCACATCAGACGAAAACAAACCCTCTGTCATTAACAAGTAAAGAAACACTGTTTTATAAAAGATACGTCAAGAAACACTCAGCAACGTGTCAACAGAGCTAAAACTGTATCACTACTGATTATGATTGGGCTGGACTAGTCTATGAGATTTATTTTTAAGCCAAGCTCAAAAATAGTTCGTCATCCGTTAAATACTTATGACGGTGGCTTAGATTACGCACGTGCATAAACATAAAATCAGGGAAACCAGGCGCTATAATGTTATTTGGTTCCCAGCATACACCGCCAACAAACACATATCGCCCCTGCTTGTCATCTTCGTGAAGGGGGTTATTAAGAGGAGAAGAAAACTCTGCTCGGCAACCTTCAACCACACAAACAATTTGTCCTTTAAAAAGGCCAATCACGCGCTTTACAAGATTTGCCTTGATACCACACCTCCATGCTTGGCGAGTGGCCATCTCATAGCCATATTTTCGGATCGCTTTCTTTTGCAAATGTACTACTAGGTTCATTTTGACTCCTGATTCAAGCAACTACGTGAAGCCCAAAGTCATAAAAGCAGATAGACGTCTATACCCGAGTGAGCTCATGGTACGTGGGAATAAACTACGTGATTAGACTGAGTTTAGTGTCGGATGAGATACACCGTCCACGATGCTGTAACGTATCGATTTACACTAATCAAAGGCAGATAACACATCAACTTTTGAGTGCTTTCCTGCGCTGTATCTGGTTACTTCTGTATATTACTATAACGAAATCACCCTCCACGTTTACCTATATAAATTTGTCGTAACGATAGAGGGTGCTTATCAAGGAGAGAGGATAACGCCTACGCGTCAATGAGATAATTTTGACCTTCAGTTTCTAAACGATCGATCATTTTACGACACTCATTTAAATCAAGAGGTTGTTCAAAGCGGCGCTTGAGATTCATCAAAAAGAAGATATCTTCACACATGGCTTTCTCAGGTTCGTCACTGATTTTGGCGACCGGTGAACCATTGCACGTGACCATTTTTATCACGATAGAAAGTGGCTGGTAGGCTTCACCATCTTTATTGACATAATCACCCATATCATTGGCAAGAAAAGTACCGATACCAAAACTCACCTGAATACGTCCTTGGAAATACTCGCAAATATCTAACGCTTGTTCGAAGTTAAGTCCGTCGGTAAACACCAGTGTTTTTGTTAATGGGTCTATATTCAGTGACTGGTAGTGTGCAATCATTTTTTCACCCCAGCTATAAGGGCAACCACTATCGTGACGTACACCGAAGTACGCGTTACTTAGTTCTTCATCAAAGTCTTTAAGGAAAGCATCGATACCAATCGTATCGGTTAACGCAATGCCTAGTGCACCATTAAACATTTTTTGCCAACGTTGCAACGCCACTTTTTGCGAATCTCGCACATTCACCAGAGCTTGGTGTCCCATAAACCATTCATGAGCAACGGTGCCGATAGGCGTCAAGTTTAGCTCTTTTGCTAAGTGATAGTTGCTTGTTCCTGTCAAACATTCCGGCACTTCCTGGCACAAATATTCCAGCATAGTGCGCTGAGCTTGGAAGGAAAAACGTCGACGCGTCGACATGTCAGAAAATTTAAAGTTAGTGATGTTACGACGTTTTAGTTCCGACTTTAGGTGCCGAACTTTCTCTTCTAAAACAGTGGTAAATTGCACAACAGGGATATCTGACCAACGCTGACGGCTACGAACTTCAGACACGATGCTCATGATGATCGTTTCGTACAAGATGGTATCTCGCCACAAACCGTTAATAGTAATTCTTAACTGGCTTGAGCCATCAGCCATGGCTTTGTTATGGAAAGAGACATCGCTTTGTGGGTTGAAACGGAAATGGCGCAGTGCATCAACAAAGTCAGGATTCAGGTAAGGCGCGACACGCTTAATATATTCAATTTCTTCTTGCGTAAATTGAATATCTTGCAGTTTAAGGACTTCGGCTTTTACCTCAGGCAAAAGCTCAGAAAGGTCTTCCTCACTGCGCACGATAAACTTATATGACACCATCGCATCAGGGTAAAGCGCTGTTACAGCACTCATCATATTGACTTTGTAGACATCGAAATCCAAAGCGCTTTGAATGATGCGGGAAGAAAATAGTTTGGTGGTCATTAGGTGCCCTTCTACATGCCCTTCCTGGGTATATAACTTTTTGTTACTAACTAATTTGCGTAAACAATAAACACCCATCTATAGTTTGTCAACTTTTGTTACTAACCACTCATTTTTATAAGGTTTTTTTGTCTAGAATTCGAACAAGCATTGTGAATAAGTCAGAGTCATCCGTAAATTTATGCTCAAACCGTATTAAGAACACTACCGAAAACGTTTCTAACAACTCGTTACTTACCCATTGATTGACCACTTGTTATGCGCTAGATTACTTACAAATCAATATTAGGACCCAACCATGATCGTATCTGTCGACATTATTCCATTCAGGCTATCTGGCTGTGCCGATAAGGGATTGGAAGTGTTGTTGATTAAACGTTCAAATCCAAATCGGCCATACCATGGAGTCTGGGCACTACCGGGCGGATTTGTCTTTGATAAAGACTTAACCAGTGAAGGCGGACGCCCGGCCGATGAAAACTTTGAAGCGGCGCGTCGCCGAATTTGCCGTGAGAAAATCCATACCTACCCTCGCCATTTTAGCGAAGCGTTTATCGACGGTGATCCAAAGCGCGATCCAGAAGACTGGAGCTTAAACATTACGCACTACGCCTTAGTCGATCGTAACAATGTAGAGCAAATAAATAATGCAGGTGTACCGGAATGCCAACTTAAATGGTTTTCGCTACAGGCTATTCTCAATGGAGAAGAAACCCTCGCATTTGATCATCAAAAAACCATTGAAAAAGCGTGGCAAAAGCTTCGTGCATCCATTGAATACACATCGGTTCTTTTGTTTGCATTAGACAAAGAGTTTTTGGTTGCGGACATCATTTCTGCTTATCAAGAGTTTGGTATTGATATCAGCCGAATGACGATTAAGCGCCGCTTGATAGATTCAGGCGTACTAAAACCCACTAATAAAGTCGCTTCAACCAACAAAGGCAAAGGTGGAAAACCCGCAATGGTATATACGCTGACTAGCGACGAAGTAACCTTTTTTCAAAACTGTTTGCGTGGATAAACGCAGACAATCAGACAGACAAGGAGTCTGCCATGACTGTTCGAGTAAACTATCAAACTACAGCAGTGATCGACGTTGATCCAGAGAAAGGCTTTAGTGAGTTATGTCCAGATGAACTGCCCGTTGCAGGTGCGTTGGAAATCGTACCGGAACTTTTGAACAATCATGCCAAAGGCCGATTAAAACTGGTCAGTCGTGACTTACACCCACCAAAAGCAAAGTGGGATGCAGAATCGCCATCCAATATGCTTGAGCCCGTTGGTTTACCGAATGTGGATATAAAGTGGAACCGTCACTGTGTGCTTGGCACAACAGGTTCTGAGCTGCTAGATGGCTTACCACCCGTGTTGGACTATGATTTTCAAGTTAATAAAGGTATGGATCCTGACGCACACCCTTACGGTATTTTTTTCCATGATATTGCCGACACCAAAACGACAGGCGCGCATGAATTTCTAAAGTTCAACGGGATTGATACCTTAGTTATCGGTGGCCTTGCCTTAGACTTTTGCGTGAAAAAATCCGTCATGCAAGCGCTGGAACTTGGCTACAATGTGGTAGTTAATCTTGCTTCAACTCGTGCGGTGCTGCCTGATAATGTAGAGAATGTGCTGACAGAGCTCAGAGATAATGGCGCATTATTTGTCGAAAAAGCGGACGACATCATCGTAGAAAAGTTCGCCTAGAAACGATAGTAACCGAGAAGGATTTCACCATGCATCAACATGAAAAATTGAATTACGTTGAATTTGGTTCCACTAATGTCAGTGCGACCAAACAATTTTTTGAGCGTGCTTTTGACTGGAGCTTTACCGATTATGGTCCAGAATATTCTGCATTTTCAGGACAAGGGTTGGATGGCGGATTCTTCAAATCTGAGTTTATAAACCAAACCGCAAATGGTGGCGCACTTTTAGTATTTTATAGCTCAGACATTCAGGCCACTCAGACAAAAGTAGAGCTGCATGGTGGAAAAGTTATCCGCCCTATTTTCGAATTCCCCGGCGGCTGTCGATTCCACTTCACTGAACCGAGTGGAAATGAATTCGCAGTATGGTCAGAGAGCCATTAAGTCATCACAAATCAACAACACACCATCAACGTGAGCCCAAGCTAGCCAGATCCGGAACTGGCATTACATTTCTGGTTGACCTCATCCTTGGTTTAATTCACTGTTAGCGCAACAATTAATCGATGAGGCGCTAGACCTCGACCAAGGATGTCAAATGACTGCCGTCAGTTTTTTTCGCTTACTCTGCCTCGCTGCTATTTGGGGTGGCTCGTTTCTGTTTATGCGAGTCGCCGCCAACACATTCGGGCCGGCTTACTTAATCGAATTTCGAGTTACATTTGCCGCCGTCGCTTTGTTATTGATCGCCGTATATTTGAAGAAGAAACTCACGTTAACTGCGCATACTAAACACTTCTTTATTATTGGCTTATTCAATAGCGCAGTTCCATTTTTACTCTTTGCGTACGCAGCCCAGACACTGAATGCATCAACTTTAGCAATATTGAACTCAACCGCCCCAATATGGGGAGCACTAGTTGGCTTTGTTTGGTACCGCAGCCCACTCACAGCGAAATCTGTTCTCGGTATGCTAATAGGCATAGGAGGCGTTGCAGTCTTGGTCGGCTTAGATACTTCAACCATAGGTGAAGAAGCCATGCTCCCTATTGCCGCCAGTTTGATGGCTTCTTTCAGCTATGGCATTGCTACCAACTACACTAAAAATGCGCCACAAGTACCTGCTTTTGACAATGCTCACGGCAGTATGTGGGCGGCGGTTATTTGGGTACTGCCGCTGCTACCATTCTTACCAATGCGTGCAGAGCCAAGTCATTTCGAATGGAGCTCTGTTGTCACGCTCGGCGTTGTATGCACAGGGTTCGCTTATTTGCTCTATTTCCGCTTAGTTTCTGATATCGGCCCAGCGTCAGCACTGACTGTCACTTTTCTTGTTCCTGTTTTTGGTATCTTATGGGGCTACTTGGTGCTAGATGAGCCCGTCGGCTCTAACACCATCATAGGAACAATTCTAGTGCTTAGCGGCACTATGCTAGTCACCGGTTTCTCCCCAACAGCAATGCTCGCGAAGAGAAAACGAAGCGTGGCTTAATCAGCCTAATATAACTTCCACACCTCGCTTTTTGATTTGTTCAAGGTCGCTTTTCGGAGCGGCTTTGTCAGTCAGCAGCACTGATATTTCGTCAGTCTTACCAATTGATGAGGGATAAATTTGCCCAAATTTACTAGAATCCGTTAGAACAATATTGCGCCTTTTTTTCGCAATGATGGTTTCTGCAATCTCAGCGCGCATCATGTCGCGGCTAGTAAAGCCAGTGTCTTGATGGAAGCCGTCAATACCCAAGAAGGCCGTGCTGAAATGAATGTTCTCAATACACAACTTAGTCAGCGGTCCGACCAAGCTCTCGCCTTGGTGCTGATACACGCCACCAAGCAAGATAATGTTGGCAGAAGTGTTACGGATGAGATGGGCGATATACGCCGATGGCGTAATAATGGTCACATCGCCGCGCTCAGCCAATGTCCGAGCCAACAACGCATTGGCACTGCCTCCTTCAATCAGCACTGTCTCATTCGGTGCGACCAAATCCGCAGCTTGGTTTGCGAGCGATTGTTTAATATCGAAACGTACTTCTAGGCGGGCATCAATGTCATCACTTTGCAACGCGGTAGCTGCGCCGTGAACGCGCTTTAGGTAGCCCTGTTGCTCCAGAAAGTTCAAATCCTGTCTGATGGTCACGCCCGACACGCCAATGATGTCAGAAAGCTCCGTGACTTGAACGCGTTTACGGTCGTTCACTAATTGCAGGATTTCATTTTGTCTTGGGTTCACAGATTCGCTCCTTATTGATGAGCTTACAGTATACTCACCTGATGTTTCATATGAAAAGAACTTGAAAGTAAAAAGGAAAAAACGCGTGGTCTGATTAGCCAAGCTGCACCTTGCGAATATCGCTCCCATCAACAGATAATAGGGCAACGAAAATGGGATGGAAGAAGAGGGGTTAGCTCCCTACATCCCAACAACGGTAAAGACTAGGATAAAAGTAATGGAAGAAATTTACTTCGCAGGCGGTTGCCTTTGGGGCGTGCAAGAATTTATGCGCCACCTTCCGGGCGTAATCAACACAGAAGCCGGGCGAGCAAATGGCACAACGGATAACACTCAATCCGAATACGATGGCTACGCAGAGTGCGTGAAAACCCAGTTCGACCCTGAGCAAGTTTCGGTTGAAACTTTAATGGGGTATTTGTTTGAGATAATCGACCCTTACAGCGTTAACAAGCAAGGTGAAGACGTTGGTGAGAAGTACCGTACTGGTGTTTATAGCCAAAACGAACAGCATCTCACCATCGCGAAAGCGTTTATCGCAGCACGACCGGACGCCGACAAGATCGCCGTAGAAGTACTGCCACTCACAAATTATGTGCCAAGTGATGATGAGCACCAAGACAGACTCACAAACTTTCCGAATGATTACTGCCACATCCCATTAGATTTACTACATAAATACAGGGATAACTCGTAACCATTCAGTCAGCATCGCTTTAAAAGGCAAGACGCACATCAGTTTAAATCGATGCCTTCCACTAATGACAATGTCATTTCTGCCGCCGATATTTCTTTACAACCCGACGAGTTTTGTCCGCACCACAACGGAGTGAATTCATCTCGGTTTTGCTTTTCCATCAGCGCTCTTAGTTGAGCCATTTCAATGGAGGCGTATGGGAATTTCGGCGCAAACTCACTGATGTAGCCTAGCTCCGACATCGCGCGATTCACAATGCCTCTCGCTGGTCGGCCCGAGAAAACATTGGTCACAGCGGTATGTTGCGCGCGTTCACTGGCAATGGCATATCGATGTAAAGACGATGTTTTCGCCTCATCACACAACAAATAGACGCTGCCAACTTGAACGGCACTCGCTCCTAATCTCAACGCGGCTTCCACCCCACTTCTATCAGCGATTCCGCCTGCAGCAATAACGGGCAAATTCACCCGTTTGGCGATTTGTGGTAATAACGCCATCAAACTTAATTGAGTAGTTAAATCATCCGATAAAAACATACCTCGGTGTCCACCAGCCTCCAAGCCTTGGGCGATAATACCGTCAACGCCTTTTGCTTCTAGCCAAAGTGCTTCGTCCACCGTGGTCGCTGACGAAAGGATCTTCCCTCCCCACCCTCTAATTCGAGCTAACAAATAATCGTCTGGCAAACCAAAGTGGAAACTTATCACTGGCGGTGCAAATGGTTCAATCGCGTCAGCAATATCATGATTGAAAGGCATCCTTGTCGGAGCGTTTGGCTGAACCTGAACGGTTGCATCAACCTCGGAAAAATACGGTTGCAGCGTTTTTTGCCACTTTTCGTGCTTGTTGGCGTCATACTCCGGCATTTCATGGCAAAAGAAATTGAGGTTAAACGGTCGGTTAGTTGCCTGCTTGATAAGTTGAAGTTCTTTTACGATGGCGTCTTTGTTCAGCATTCCACAAGGTAACGAGCCAAGCCCGCCAACATTACTGACGGCGATGGTCATTTGGCTGTCTTGCACACCGGCCATTGGCGCTTGAATAATCGGTAACTCTGTTCCCAAAAGTGTATTAAATACCTTGTTTATCATGATCTTTCCTTGAAAACTTAACCTTTACCTGTGATGGATCTGCGCCATCGTTATCCAGACTAGACTTTCACATGATTAACCGCTTATAAAGTTAAAGTGATGCATTTGTGCGCTATGCACTTTTGATAGAAATGACAAAGGGAGCCTATGGCTCCCTTAATATGCTGAATAAAAAGAATCAAAGTGACTATCGTACGACATCTGATTCAAGCTCTAGCTCTGCCACAGACAGCATGGCAAACTCTTCCTCGGCGGTTGCTGCCACCAATTTGTTGCGGCTGTATAACCCATAATAAACACCACCGATAAGAAACAATCCCATTGTCATGAAAAAGGCTGAGGGATCAAAAGCATAAACACCTGTCATTGCGATCAAAGAAAGCACCAGAGAAATACTCGAAGTAATTATCCCACCAGGCGTTTTATATGGACGAGTTAATTCCGGCTGTTTAATTCGCAATAAAATATGGCTCAAGGACATTAATGCGTACGATACAGTCGCACCGACAACAGCCATCGCCAAGATTAAGTCCCCCTCACCCGTAAGTGAAACCAAGAACCCAAAAACGCCCGGAACCAAAAGCGCACGAGAAGGCACTTTTTTGTCACTGGTTAATGACAAAGTTTGCGGTAAATAACCCGCGCGGGAAAGCGCAAACACCAAGCGACTGTAACCATAAATGATTGAAAAGAAAGAAGCGATAAGGCCAGCCAATCCAAGTAAGTTCACGGCCATTGCTACCGTTGAATTGCCCGTAAGCTTTAGGGCGTCAACTAATGGCACCGCGCTATCGCCTATGACCTTTGAGCCAACCGCACCAGCCAAAAGGACGACTACGAGAGTTGCGGTTAGCAATAAAAACAGCATCGCACCAATGATGCCTTTGGGAACATCTTTTGCCGGATTTTTTGCCTCCTCTGCCGCTAAAGGCACACCTTCAACCGCAAGAAACAACCACATTGCAAATGGCAACGCAGCCCATACGCCATACCACCCAAACGGCAAGATTTCTGTTGCCTGAGCCGTCGCCGGAGCAATATCGAATAAGTTATTAACGTCAAAGTGACCAATAAGCACAGCAGCAGTAATGAGAATAGCTAGCACAGCCAAACCGCTGATGACCATCATTACTTTGAGAGCTTCGCCAACCCCTGCCATATGAATAGCGATAAAGACGGCGTAGAAAAGTGCGTAAACAACAGGACCATCGATACCAACCAATTCATTCACTGCCGAGCCAATAAAAATCACTATCGCAGCAGGCGCGAGCGCATATTCAATCAAAACTGATAAGCCAGTGAAAAAGCCACCTGTCGGCCCCATCGCCTGTCTTGCGAAGCTGTAACCACCACCTGCAGCAGGAATAGCCGCAGACATTTCAGCTAAAGACAATACTAGCGTGAAATACATTACTGCCATCGCGATAGCAGCAATAAGAAAGCCTCCCCATCCTGCTTGAGCGATGCCAAAGTTCCAACCAGCAAAGTCACCAGATATAACATACGAGACACCTAAGCCAGCAAGTAAAATCCAACCTGCGGTGCCTCTTTTTAGCTGCCTTTTGGCCAAGTACTCCTGATGTTTAGACATAGTAAATCCTTCTACTTTGATGAAATTAAAAAGTTGTCGCTGTGTTTATCTTCAACATTTGCGCCACTTGGCTCATTGATATCGGAGCGATCTTTCAGGTTCACTCCTGACAGTTGTAATTTTCGAGCCTCCTTGAGCAAGTAAAATGCGCGTTCACAGGCATCGTCATAGTTGAGCCCTTGGGGACGCACATTGGAAATGCAGTTTCTTTGGGAATCTTTAGAGCCTCGTTTAGCCCCCCAAGTGAGATACATACCCATGCTATCCGGAGAAGTTAGACCGGGTCTCTCTCCAATTAAAACCAGCACGGCCTTGGCGTTAAAACATTCACCAACATCATCCCCTACCGCTACTCTTCCTTGCTTTACGATTGTGATAGGTGCGAATTTCCCTTGATGTTCATCATCAGCGCTTAAAAGAGAAATCAATCGAGTAACAACAGGCACGGCATGGTTTTGAATTGCGACGGAAGAAAGTCCATCAGCAATAACAATCGCAAGATCAATGTCAGTGTTATGCTCATTTGCTATCAAGTTGAGCGTTTGCCAAGAAGATTCATCGAGTTGCCTTCCTAAATCGGGCCTTTGCAGGTACATAAGCCGATCACTTACTCGGCTGCTCACTACCACTGGAGGCTCTAAGGTATTTTCAAGAATCGAGTAAGAGTCCGACAAACCAGCAACGAGAGACTCAATATTCAAACTGCAATGCACTGCATCCATAGCTTGGGCATGATCCAGCTGAAATGAGAGTAACTCGTTGGTTGGTACACTGTTCCCGCTACGACCCAGAGCGATCCGAGCAGAGGTGAAGTCACGTAACTTGCCCCACGGGTTGTATGTGACAACTTCAGACTCATCTTGTGGGGACTGAGCAATGGTGATTACTTTACCCATGAGAATACCCCTTATTCAGTTGGTTAATTGCTCCCGAAAACGAGCGAGAGATTTGCTCACTTAACCGAACGTCTTGCACGCTCTCGAAAATCTGCATCTCCATTAACCATTGTTCGAACTCTGGTGCTGGCTTCAAACCGAGTACTTTTCTTGCGTAAAGGGCATCGTGAAATGAGGTAGTTTGATAATTGAGCATGATGTCATCAGACCCTGGAATACCCATGATGAACGAGCACTCGGCCACACCTAATAGTGTCAGCAAGTTATCCATGTCATTCTGATCGGCATAGGCATGATTGGTGTAACAGATATCGCAACCCATAGGTAAACCAAGCAACTTCCCACAGAAATGATCTTCAAGCCCAGCACGAATAATTTGCTTGCCATCAAACAGATACTCAGGGCCAATAAACCCAACGACAGTATTAACCAACAAAGGATCGAACTGTTTCGCGACAGCATAAGCGCGGGCTTCACAAGTCTGCTGATCGACCCCATGAAATGCATTCGCAGACAGCGCTGTACCTTGTCCGGTTTCAAAATACATCACATTGTTTCCTACGCTACCTCGATTCAAAGACAACGCGGCTTCATGGGCCTCTTTCAAAATCGACAAGTCGATTCCGAAGGTATCATTCGTCCCTTGCGTGCCGCCTATCGACTGAAAAACGAGATCGACTGGTGCACCCATTTCAATGGCTTCGATCGTGTTCGTGACATGAGTTAACACACAAGACTGAGTCGGTATTTGATAGTGTTGAATCACCTCATCCATTAAGTTCATTAACTTAATAGCTTGAGGTACATTATCTGTTGCCGGATTGATACCGATAACCGCATCGCCATTTCCGTACATCAGACCATCAAAAATGGTCGCTGCGATACCGTTGAGAGAATCAGTGGGATGATTCGGCTGTAAGCGAGTAGACAGGCGACTCGGCAAACCAATCGTATTCCGAAAAGCCGTGACAACTTGGCATTTTTTAGCAACGAGAATCAAGTCCTGGTTGCGCATAATCTTACTGACTGCGGCCACCATTTCTGGTGTTAAACCTTGACGAATTTTAGCCAACGTTTCACCATCGGCTTCTTCACTCAGCAGCCAATTTCGAAAATCTCCGACCGTCAAGTGCTCAATCGGCTTAAAGGCTTCAAGGTCATGCGTATCGATAATTAGGCGAGTGATATCGTCGCTTTCGTATGGAATAACCGCCTCGTTAAGAAACGTTTTAAGTGGTAACTCAGACAGCGCCATTTGTGCGACTACACGTTCTGCCGCTGACTGAGCACAAACCCCGGCTAACGCATCGCCTGAGCGCTCCGGTGTCGCTTTCGCCATCAAGTCAGCTAATGACTTAAAGGTATAGACTTTACTTCCTTGTTGCCGACGATAAGTTGCCGTCATTGCTCTTCCTCTTCACTATTTGGTTCGCTTTTTGCTGAACTATCAATAAGCTTTAAGAAAGTATTGCCAAATGTGTTCCGTAGCGTTATCAAAAACTGGCAACATTTATAAACCATTAATAAACAATGAGTTATGTAAATACTGCTCCAACATGACTCACAAAAAAGGAATGAGCATCACAAGGATGAGTAACCAAATGCCCCAAACTGCACCAATGCTGTGCATCCATCACACTAAGGATGCAAACCAACAAGCTGCGAGTCTGATAAACTGGCAACAGGAATATGACCAACTCAGCGATGGTCGATTTTTAGGTCAAATTCGAGAACGACGATTTCCCAATTTCCATGTGTTTCGTGAAGACAGTAACCGCTCGCTAAGACAGCAATGCAGGGTTGAAGAGGGAGGTATTTGGTTGGGTTTGAGTGCGGAAAATAAGCCGCTACACCTAAATCACAGTCAGTTTAATTCAAGCCAGCTTTTGCTTAGGCAAGGTGGCGCTGATTTTGAGTTAATGACACCGGAGCAGTTTTCTATCTATGGAATAGTGCTCGACAAAAACTTCGTTCACATCATAGAAAATCAACTTGAGCTTGGGAGCATCCAAAACAACACATTGCACTTAACGGGGTTGACGGAAAAACACATTCAACAACTTAAATACTACTTAGGCATGTTACTTGGTTCCGCCGAGCCAAGATGGTCTGAAACCACACATCAAGCAATCTTAAAAGATATTGTGCTGGAGTTGTTCTCACTCAGTTCACTGCACACGAGCCATCCGATATCAATCTCTCATCGTCAACACGTGATGCACCGTATAAAACAACAGCTACAGGATCTAGACTACCGTACACCGATAACCGTCAGTGAACTGTGTGATGCAGTACACGTCAGTCGTCGCACACTACAGTACACCTTTGAACATTGCTGTAATACTTCCCCAAAGCAGTTCATACATCGAATGCGCTTGAATCAAGTACGTAGAGTGCTACAAAGCCCTGAAGATAATCGAACAATTGCAGAAATCGCTTTTGACTTTGGTTTTTTCCATCTCGGGCAGTTCAGTCAAAGCTACAAGCGGCTATTTGGTGAGACACCAACTGAAACGAGAAAATGGGAGTCCAGCAAATAAGATGACAGGCAGTTTATTCTTTCAGATCCTGCGTTGGGGCCATGTTATGCAGTCGCAATGATTTGCTGAAACTTAGCATGAAGCTCTTCAAGTGCCGCTTCAACATCCGGTTCTGCACGGCTCAAGTGCGAGATTAACGTCATAAAATAGCAGTCAAAAATCAGCGGTATTTTTCCCTCAAGGACGGAGCTTCCGTTTACAGATTGAAACAAAGCTTGGTTAAACGACTGATAATAATCCAAATCCCAAATCACTTCTTTCAACAAAGCTCGGCTCAGCTCAACGTTCGCAAAATAGTAGCGATAGTATTTCTCCGTCAGCGCCAAACCAATGTCGATATCGGTTTTACCTTCCACACTGACTAGCGTTTCTTGGCTGATCTGTTGCAGTTGCGCCAGCATCCCTTCGCGCAAAATCGACAGTTTAGTCGGGAAATGGCTAAACACTGTGCCATCGGCTACTCCTGCTTCTCTCGCTATCTGCCTTGTGGTCGTCATGTCATAGCCATTTTGAGCAAAAGATGCCCATGCGGCTTTTAGAATTTTATCTCTGGTTTGTTGTCGCTTCGTCATTGATGTGTCTGCTTAATGAGCCTGAAAGGATCATACCTTGCGTGGTTGAGATTGACAAATTGAGCGCGCTCATTTATAAAATTGAGCATGCTCATCTTATATAAAAACAAAAGGAATCGCTCATGTACGTATTAAACAAACTAGGCCAAGGATTGATTTTCTTCCCGACCATCTTCTGCTTTTCGTATATTTTAAGACCGATATTAATGGTCATCCTTATTCCAGGAGGACTCGCACTTTTGGCGTTAATCGGTGGCGCAGAAGTCAGAGCGGAACTCAAAGCCATGCTGCTTGAGGAGTTTTTTGGCGTTAGCCCATCGCACACCACCTCGAAAAAGGCGTGAGTGCGCTACAAACGTTGGCAAGGCTAAGTAAAAAAGAAAACGCGCAGATATCGAGATCTCAATACCTGCGCGTAGATGCGGTGAAAATAAGACTGGCTTTAGTCAGTATTCATGTTCTGGCCAATTCGCCATAAAACGCCACTAGGGTCAAACAAACAACATTCGCGTATGCCCCAAGGTTGCTCGACTAGCTCTGTCAAACGCGAACCAAATTCCTCATGACCCACTTTGGATAAGTGCTGATGCCAACTTTCTGCGTCTTCTACGAGCAAGTGCATCATGAAGTTATTGCCGTGTTCTGGCTCATAAAAATTCTGTAAAAGAAACGCGCAGCTACCTTGAGAGAAGTATGCTACATCACCGAAGTCCGACGCCATTTCAAAGCCAATCGCCTCATAAAAGCGTTTTGATAGCGCGTAATCTTTCGCCGGAACAAATGATTTGATTTCAACAATATTGAGGTTTTCCATTTCCAATTTCCTAAGCCTTTTTCCATAAAACTGACTGACGTAATCTCGCTCTATGCCTTCTATTCGCCTTGCGTAATCTGCTGTGATGACAGTGGCACACACTCTGCCATTTGCGTTTGTAACCACGTGATAAATTTATGTTCGAGTTCTGTACGCTTTTTATCTTGACTCAATAAAACGTAATTGCAACTTGATGGAGAAAACCCAAATGGTGCGACCAAATTACCACGCTTAATATCGTCCATGACAAAAGGATACGATCCCATTGCGACGCCTAAGCCATCCACTGCGGCTTGTATGCAAAAATAAAAATGCGCGAATGATTGCTGAGTGTTGCCGTTGAAAGTTTCACAACGTGTTGATTGCTGCCAATCCGCCCAAGCATTCGGTCTGGTTTGGCTATTCAACAATCGAGCTGCTTTCAAATTGTCTTTAATGGATTGCCAATACTCAGGAGAAAATACCGGCCCCACCCACTCTTCCACAAGAATGGTTTTGTCGTAATCGTGATGCTGCGCAAAATCGTCTCGACGAATCGCCATCGAAAGCCCAGTTGATCCTAATGTTACCGGGCCACCAGCCGTCGACAAACGAACATCAGCACGGTGTTCATCATTAAACGCGGCCAACCTTGGCATCAACCAGCGCATGGTTAATGTCGGTTCACAAGACACTTCAAGATGCTGATGCTTCTCTTGAATAAGCGTATTCACGCCTGTTTCTAGCGTTTGGAATGCCGTTTCTGTGTATGTCTTGAGTAATTCGCCTTCCGCCGTCAACACGACTTTCCTGCCCTCTTTGAAGAACAAAGGTTGAGACAGATATTGCTCAAGTTGCTTGATCTGCTTACTCACGGCTCCGTGAGTAATGTTCAGTTTGTCAGCCGCTTCAGTGTAGCTTGAAGAACTCGCCGCAACGTGGAAGACATAAAAAGATTTCAGGTGACGCATCTGTGAGTTTTTCTCACCAATATGGGAATACTTTTCGATTATAGTCAGTAATAAAGACACCTACAATTCCGCTACATCCCAGACTTCATCATTCAAACAGGAAATCGATATGGAATTTGTAACTCTTGCGTTATTAGGTGTGCTTATTGTCATTAGCCCTGGCGCAGACTTTGTTTTGGTATTAAGAAATAGCTTAAATCAAGGACGAAAAGCAGGCGTATACAGTGCGATTGGTATCAGCATGGCGATAAGCATCCACACCGCTTACTCCATGCTGGGGATCAGTTACTTAATTTCACAAAATGAATGGTTGTTTAATCTCGTGCGCTATCTTGGAGCCGCTTATCTTGTCTACCTTGGGATTAAAGGAATATTCTCCTCGCAACCTGCATCAAACTCAGAAACCGTTCAACAGAGCGAGTATTCAATGTGGCGATTTTTCATGCAGGGGTTTCTGTGTAATTTACTCAATCCCAAGACGATGCTGTTTTTTCTGAGTATTTTTAGCCAAGTGATTTCTCCCGACTCTAGTCAGCAACACATCGCCTTGTTCTACGGGATTTATATGATTGCGCTGCATGGTATTTGGTTTTCTATCGTTGCTGTTTTATTCACGTCACCCCAGCTACAAGCTTTCTTGTTGAAGATTAAGCATCGACTCAATCAAGCATGTGGGGCGGGATTAATCATTTTCGGCGCGATGCTGGGCTTAAAAGTGTAGTACGCTTGCGGTCCGATTACCCCAATTCAAATTGATCATTGAACAAGTGGCTGTAATCAAATAAAAATCTGCATTATCAATACCTTAAATTAGAAAAAACAGCCAACGTGCGCTGGCTGTTTCGATACAGTTAATGGATGACCCGAGCGTCCCCTTTAAATAACTGAGACAGATCGATAGTGAATATCGTCACTGTCGGACGTTTAGGCAGAGCATTTTCGATCGAAAACTCTGGCCCAGCTGGAACGAGGGGGAAGTGAATAGCAGTCGGCCACGTTGACGAAGCTTCATTACCGCCCGGCTCAGATATTGAGAAAGAAAACGCAGGTAAACGGGTCATAACACTTACCTCAAATGACTGATTAGCGGGCTCAAGCGAGCCCGCTTAGGTTTTGCAATGTTATTGTTATTTTAACGCTTACTTAATCACTAACGATTGATGACGTTAGATATCAAGTTCTTTGTCTTCAACGTGGTTGGTGATCATCGCTTCAGTGGTGATCATCAAGCCAGCAACAGACGCTGCGAATTGAAGCGCTGAACGTGTTACTTTCGCAGGGTCCAAGATGCCCATTTCGATCATGTTGCCGTATTCACCTGTTGCAGCGTTGTAACCGTAATCGGAATCACCAGCTTTGACAGCGTTCGCCACAACAGAAGCTTCGTCACCTGCGTTAGTTGCGATTTGACGAAGAGGCTCTTCCATTGCACGTAGCGCAACTCGGATACCCACGTTTTGGTCATCATTGTCGCCTTTTAGATCCGCCAATTCTTTCGCGATCTTAGTTAGGGCAACACCACCACCAGCAACAATACCTTCTTCAACCGCTGCGCGAGTAGCGTGTAGCGCATCGTCCACGCGATCTTTCTTCTCTTTCATCTCAACTTCGGTTGCAGCGCCGATCTTGATCACCGCTACGCCGCCAGATAGCTTCGCAACACGTTGTTGAAGCTTGTCTTTATCGTATTGAGAGGTGGTTGTTTCGATTTGTTTTTCAATCGAAGCCACACGATCAGCAATCGCGCTTGCTTCTGCTGCACCACCCACGATGGTTGTTGTGTCTTTGGTGATGGTCACTTTCTTCGCACTACCTAGTTGCTCTAGCGTTGCTTTTTCAAGCTCTAGGCCGATTTCTTCAGAGATGACCGTACCTGCGGTCAGTACCGCAATGTCTTCCATCATCGCTTTACGGTTGTCACCAAAACCAGGTGCTTTCACCGCTGTCGCACGCACGATGCCGCGCATGTTGTTCACAACCAATGTCGCTAGCGCTTCACCTTCGATGTCTTCAGCAATGATCAATAGCGAGCGAGAAGATTTTGCCACTTCTTCTAGCACTGGCAATAGCTCGCGGATGCTGCTGACTTTTTTGTCCACCAATAGGATGTAAGGGTTGTCTAGCTCTACGCTGCCATTTTCTTGGTTAGTGATGAAGTATGGCGACAAGTAACCGCGGTCGAATTGCATACCTTCAACCACAGACAATTCGTTGTCTAGACCTTGGCCTTCTTCCACCGTAATCACGCCATTGCGACCCACTTTTTCCATCGCTTCTGCAATAATTTCACCGATCGCGCGATCGCTGTTTGCAGAAATGCTACCCACTTGGGTGATGGATTCTTTGTCGCTGCATGGTTTAGACATTTCACGTAGTTTCTCAACCGCCGCTTCAGTGGCTTTGTCGATACCACGTTTTAGGTCCATTGGGTTCATGCCAGAGGCTACCGCTTTAAGACCTTCATTGATGAAAGATTGCGCCAGTACAGTAGCCGTCGTTGTACCGTCACCCGCTTCATCATTCGCTTTGGACGCCACTTGTTTCACCATTTGTGCGCCCATGTTTTCGAACTTGTCTTTCAGTTCGATTTCTTTCGCTACAGACACGCCATCTTTGGTGATGGTTGGCGCACCGTAAGATTTATCAAGCACAACGTTGCGGCCTTTCGGGCCTAGTGTCACTTTTACTGCGTCCGCCAGTAAGTTCACACCTTTCAGCATTTTTTGACGTGCGTCATTAGCAAATAATACGTCTTTTGCAGCCATGGTTATCTCCTCAAAAAACTACTACAAAAATAATTACTCAACGATTGCTAACACATCAGATTCGGACAGAATTAAGTATTCTGCGCCGTCAATTTTCTCGGTTTTCACGCCGTAACCGTCATTGAAAATGATTTGGTCGCCCACTTTGACTTCCATCGCAGCGCGTTCGCCATTTTCGAGGCGTTTACCCAAACCAACAGCAATGACTTTCCCGCGGTTTGATTTTTTCACCGACTGAGAAGTTAAAACGATTCCCCCTTCAGACTTATTTTCCACCTCTTGTCTTTCAACAATTAGCTTGTCATTTAAAGGACGAATTTTCATTTTTAAGTGCCTCCTACTTAGAACCAAAAATAAAAGACAAAATAAACATCAAGATGGATTTGCGAGTCGACAGCTCGCTTTCGATGAAAATAATAAGGTCGAAAAATGAGAGTTCAAGAGGTGAATTTGATAAAAATTTTTTATTAAATTAAATAAAATTTTCTATCGAATTATCTCATTCACAACCACTTAGCATCTCTTTATGATGGAAAATGTGCTCAATCAAATCTAGAGTGGTTACGTACTCTTAAAAAGGATGATCAAACAATGAAAAAGGCCGTATCTCTATTTCTTGCAACGTTGTGCGTGGGCTTCCTCTCACCCAACGTGTCGGCTTCTGAACGCGCTGAACAAGGGTGGCAATTGATTGACAAGGGCGCGATGATTGTCGATGTGCGCACGCCGCAAGAGTTTTCTGAAGGGCATTTGGATAATGCCGTCAACTTCCCTTTATCTGAACTTGATAAACATTTTCAAGACGTCGATAAAGATCAAGCTATCGTGTTGTACTGTCGCAGTGGTAACCGCTCTGGCAAAGCGTATCAATACTTACAATCACAAGGCTTTACGAATCTGCACAATGCAGGTGGCTTAGAAGAACTACAAGACGCCAAATAGTCGTCTCCGTTCTAATATACAAAGTAAAAGCACAGAGCGTGTCGCAAGCGTATTGTAACGCGCTCTGTTTCTAAATACTTATCTACAACAACTCTACTATCTGGGCCCTGCATCAAATTGAGTCAGGTTATCCGATATCTCGAGCCATGGCGCTTTCGACGCGACAAAAATATGGAAATCAGGCTTGTGAGAAGGTGTGTCATCCAAGATACCAAGGCGAATATTGACGATCCCATTGTTCTTTTTCGAATACAGGCTCGATCCGCAGTGGCGACAAAAGCATAGCATGGTATTTTCGCTTTTCTGATAAGTTTGAATATCTTCTTTCCCTTGGATAATAAGCAGTTTATCCAACGCAATACCACCGGCAGATGAATAGTCAGAACCTGTGAACTTGCGGCATTCAGAGCAATGGCAATTTCCCATGTACTTAAATTCATCTGCCACTTCCAACTTTACCTTGCCGCACAGACATGAGCCTTTTAGTACTTCCATTTGAATTCCTTTTTGTTATGAATCTAATTGAATTAGATGGCTATCTCGACACCATGCCACTGCAATACGAAAAATTAAAGACAGGCAATACAGGTTTTCAAAAATGAAACGAAAATGTAAAACATTCCATTCAGAGGGAAGTGCGCTCGACACGTGAAAAATCGAGCTATTTTAGATACAAAAACACCAAGCTATAACGCTTGGTGCTTCCCTCACAGAATGTCGCCTCAGAAAAGGCGCTTTCCGCTGTGCTTAAAAAATGCAGTGTTTAGTAAAGCTGCTCGCTTCATTTGCAGTCCAGTCACCTTTCGGCTTATCTTTCAGGTTTTGACACCATTGCTCGCTGCCGACACCATCTTGCAGAACACAATGCTTTGCAAAGTCTACCGCGTTGTCTGCTGTCCATTCTGTTTTTGGCTTATCGCGCATGTCGTTACACCAGCCTTCAGTGCCCACTTCATCACTACAAGCGGTCAAAGCAGAAGCCGCCAACATCAGCATGACTAGTTTTTTCATAAATTTAAGGTTCCAGTTGCAAACAATAGTAAAATTAAACTCAATCTCTTCAACACGTGCCCATTCAAGTGTCTGAATAAAGGCGTCACTAGCTGAAGTGACTTTTGTATCAACTATAACGAAATTATCAGTCTACGTGTTAAGACATCGAAAAATTATTGAGCGACTCTGTGTAAAGCGCGCCATTCTAAAAGCTATAGGCAGCGCGCTTTTGTTAGCTCACCAACCTTAAAAGAGCCAGTACCAAAGCACGTTAAACGCAGCTCTAATGCCATTTGTTCAAAGTGATCGACGACAGACTGCGTGCTGATCGTCGCAGCTTTTAATACCGCACCAGCTTGCCCAATGAGATTAGCCCCCAAATGAATGGCTTTCGCCGCTTCAAGTCCGTTATGAACACCTCCCGAGGCGATCAAGGGTAATGTAGGATGCAGTGCGCGGATTTGAGCCAAACATGTTGCTGTAGGGACACCCCAATCGCGGAAAAGCTCGGCTGCACGCTGCATTTTCGGATTATCTTGGCAATACCCTTCAACCGCACTCCAGCTTGTGCCACCCGCGCCCGCAACGTCAATTGCATCCACACCAGCATCAATTAATCGCTGCGCAACGTGTCCGCTAATACCAAAACCGACTTCTTTGATAATGATAGGAACCTTCACGCGAGATTTAAGCATCTCAATTGCCTGGAAAACACCAACCCAATTGTGGTCGCCATTTTTCTGAAACGCTTCCTGCATTGGATTAACGTGCACAAACAAGGCATCGGCTTGAATCGCCTCAACCGCACGTTGCGCATTATCGAGTTTACCTTTATCGAGCAATTGAGCGGCTCCAAGGTTGGAATACAACGGTACTTCTTTCGCCAACTCACGAATGGTTTTACCCAAGCCCGAATGCTGACTTTCTTCTAAGCTAATCCGTTGCGAGCCCACACCCATGGCAATACCTAATTCACTTGCTGCTTCAGCTAAACGACAATTGATCGTTTCTGCGTCTTTTGCTCCGCCAGTCATCGAGCTAATCAAAAACGGTAGCGCTAATTGATGACCAAGAAACTCTGTCGATAAATCGATCGCGTGAAAGTCACATTCTGGCAGCGCACAGTGTTCAAACTCGACAGACTCAAAACCCGCCGTTTTATGCTTCATGCTCATATCATGATGTAAAACAGCATCTAGGTGTAAATCTTTTCGGTTAGTTTGCGGAGCCATAATGTCACCCTAAAGTAAAACAGTCGCGCAGTATTGCGATCCTTATCAGTAACGTCAATGCGAATTTTGTGAATTTGCCGGATTACTTTTCCGAAACGAGTAATGAATCTCGACTGCCCCTGACATTATAAGAAAAGAAACTCGCTTTCCGTTTTAAACAAGCCGGCAAGTTTCTCTTCAAATTGAGATAATCAGCGTACGATACCCATGATGAAAATGGATCACATTGCTCTGTAGTTTACTTTACGCTGTCCGACAGAATTAGCGACACAACAGTGCTTGTCGTCGTTGGTTCAAACTGTTCGGGATCATCACAGAATTGAATTTTTCCTTTTTCTTCTACATGGAACAGCGGTACAACTGAACTACCTTTGTGATGCGATAAATAATCTTGATACGTGAAGTTATCGCTCAATTTCGTGTGTTTAACCTCTGCACCACGACTTAACATACTGGCTAGCTGGGTATAGCTTACATTGCCGCCCATCAGCAATTTACCATGGTACTCCTGAGCCACGGAGTGCTTCTCGCTGCCATTGCCGTTGGTTTTCACTTTTTGTAAGCAGTGAACTTTATCTTCCCCAAACTCGTCGACGAATTGCATGCAAGCCATAATGTTGAAATGCTGATCGGGCGTTAATGCAACCACTTGTCCAACTCCTATCAAGTTCAAGTTGTCGTCCGCGTGACTAGAAATAGGGTTGCCGTAATAGTAATCCAACCCCAACATACGAACCTGACTGATGTACTCCCAGTTTGAGTCAGTCATTAATACGCGGCGGTCATAACGCGCCAGCGCCTGCCCTATTTCTCTTGCTACTCGGTTAGCACCAATCAACAAGAAGCCGCGTGGTGCTGGCTCTGCAACGCCCAACGTCAGCGCTACAGGACGTGCCGTCGCACTTTGTAACACGACCGTTCCTATAATCACCATGAAGGTCATAGGGACCAGTAAAATCGCTTCATCAATGCCGTATTCGGTCAATTTGATCGCGAAAAGAGACGAAATCGAAGCAGCAACAATACCGCGCGGTGCAACCCAAGACAAAAACAGCTTATCTTTAAGACGCAAGTTGCTGCGGAAGGTTGAAAGAAAAATCGATAACGGACGCGACACTAACTGCATAAATACAAACAACAATAACGCACCGCTACCTAGCGCAGCAAAATCATCCAGACTGATTCGAGCCGCAAGGAAGATGAACAATCCGGTGATCAGTAAAATGGTTAAATGCTCTTTAAAGTGCAGAATTTGCTGAATATTGATGTCTTTAGCGTTTGCGAGCCACATACCCATTACGGTGACGGTTAGTAACCCAGCTTCAGACTCAATGTGGTTAGAGACCGAAAATACACCTAGAACCACCATCAAAACCGCAAATGGCTGCAAATATTCCGGTAGCCAAGAGCGACGCATGATCGTCGCAACTGCATAGCCTGAGGCCGCACCTAGCATGACACCGACAGCAATGATCGTCCCAAACACTTCGACGCTATTTATCGCGCTGTGAGATACGATAAACTCGTAAACCATCACAACAAAAAGCGCACCGAGCGGGTCAATCAAAATCCCTTCCCATCGCAAAATGTTAGCAAGCGTACTGTTAGGTCTTACGGTTCGTAGAAGTGGCACGATGACCGTCGGCCCTGTTACTACGGTTAAGCTGCCGAACAACATGGCAAGCTCCCAAGTAAAGCCGAGGAAATAGTGTGTTGCGATACTGGTCGCCGCCCACGAAATGATCGCCCCGATGGAAACAATGCTCCATACCGAACCACTCACGCCACGAATTTCTTTAAAATTTAAGGTCAAACTGCCTTCAAATAAAATCACTGCCACCGCCAAAGAGACCAACGGAAAGAGCAAATTACCTAATATCTCATCAGGATTTAACCACTGCATAAATGGCCCGACGATCAGCCCTGCCAACAACAAAAATAAAATCGCTGGCAAACGCAATCGCCAAGCTAACCATTGGCAACCTAAACCAATAACCCCAACCGCTGACAGCACCAGCGCTTCATTACCCACTTGCATCAATAATTACCTGTTTTTGTCTTTTTTCGCGTGAATGCGCTATACCCGAATACATTCAGCCTTACGGTCAAATAGAAACAACCGAACGTGCAAATCAAACGACTGACCTTCGATGACATCGCTACGAAACGCACATGTTTGAAGTCCTTTGGCGATCGCATCAGAACTATGAATATAGTTGACCCCCAATGACTTAACGACTCATTTTTGTTCATCAGGTCTTAAAGTGGCACACAAGTGTGCGACTTTGTCGAATTCATCATTACGCATTGAGTTTCATTATGTAGAATGATTTCTGAAGAAAGCGCGGAACCTAGCACTATATGAGGCTAAGGCATAGAGCATGAACTAAGCTTTAGCGTAAGTGCTCAAAGTTAAGAATCGTGGGTCACGCGACGTACGCAAGGAGAAATGGATTGTACGTAATACTAGCACTGTTCATGGCGTGTCTCGCCATCCTCATCGGAGTGAAAGCCGCCAACCGAGCTGCACTTTTAGAAAAAGAACTAACCAAACTTCGTGAGGAAGTCACATCACTACGAGCCAGTGTCCATGGGGGCTCAAACCCACAAGCGCACCAACAATCCAGCATCGAAAAAGACACACCATCTGTAGCGACGTCACCTCACATAGAATCACCACAGAAAAATGTCTCATCCTCTGGGGAACATGATCCAGCTGCCAACCTAGACTTGGACCAGAGCGCTGCGAATCAAGGGTACGCCCAGACAAGAGAAGTGCAACTGGATGTTTTTAGTCAAGAAAATGAGTCATTCCTTCAGAGTAAAGTTCAGAGCCTGCTTAGCAACATTCAAGAAAATTGGTTGGTTTGGGTAGGCGCATTGGCCATGCTGATCGGTGGAGGTTATCTCGTACAGGTGATTGGTAGTCACATCCAGTTTTCGCCATTTATGCGAGTGTCCTTTGCCTTTGTGATCTCATTACTTATGGTGCTTGTTGGCGAGTGGTTTCACCGTAAAGAACAACAGAATCCGCAACGGGCAGCACGAGCCCAAGGCTTTACGTATGTTCCTGCTGCTGTTACCGGTACGGGATTAACGGGCATTTACTGCACCGTCATTTTTGCCTTTGTGGTTTATCAAATGCTAACGCCGAGTATCTCGTTGATCATCTTGGCTTCAGCGGCATTTTTCAGTTTAGCATTATCATTGCGACAAGGGCCGTTAATGGCCGTGCTTGGCTTAATTGGTGGCTACACAGCACCACTGTGGATTGGGGGTAATGAACCCAACTACTTTTTGTTAGCCGGATACATCTGCGCAATTTCGTTCGCGGCGACCTTATTGATGCAAAAAGTGCGTAGGTCATGGATTACGCCAAGTATCGCGATTCCACATGTCATTTGGATGTTGCTGTTGATTGAGAGTACACCAACAGAACTGTTGTTCTCGTGGCTCGCGATTTATCTCTCCATCACTTTGTATCTCATTTTCGCGGTTCCGAGAATGGGTTGGATGCTCAATCCTCGCTTTCGTCACTATCAAAGCAAGTGGACAAACTCGCCGACCGCTACCGCTCTCGCAACTGCTTTATTGACCTTTTCTGCCGTCACCAGAATGCCGGATCTGAACACTCTACAAATGGCGTACTGTTATACGCTGCTTGTTGCGATCATCTGGCTACCAGCACTTCGTACAGGCTGGTCATTACGTGTATTTTTGCCATCCATTCTCGTCTCAGCAACCGCGCTGATTGTTCTTACCATCGCTTTTAATGCGCTGTATATGTTAGAGCGAGAAGCTAGCATCCTATTCGCATTGGCGGTGAGTATTGCGCTGATCTGCTATCGAACATATTGCCAATCACTTAGTGACCGTTCGCAACTCAGTGGGCTGCTTCTGCTGGTACTGGCTCCCGCGATGAGCTTAATTACGTTGTTTTATATTGACGAATTTATGCAAGGCTACCTGTGGTATTGGACTGCATTCTGCGCATTGATGGCCACTTACTACGTTGTGCTTGGTCAGCGTGCACGTTCGTTGGCATTAGAATGCTCTGCCGTTATGCATGCTTTAATCGTAGGTATCGCTTTTGTTTGGTTGAGTGATACTTGGTTAACAACAGCAATCTCAATACAAGTTGCGATAATGGCCTTACAGGCTCAAGTCGGGTTATTTCGACCTGCGAGTTGGGCGATTAAAGTGGCAATGGGAATACTGGTTATCCGACTCACGCTGCTACCTTTCATACCCGAATGGCAACCGGTAGAAGCTGGGCATTGGGCTTGGGTTCTGGTGAGTTATCTGCCTTCTCTCTTCATCTTGTCTTATGCTCGTTCAACACTAAAACAAGTGGACCGAGAACTGACCAACTGGTTTGAAGGGGCGTTTTTACATGTATTCTTAATGGCATTGTTCACCCAAACTAACTACTGGTTAACGGGGCAATATGGTTACTTGGGGAACATCGACTTCACAAGTGCGGCAGTCTTTGCCAATCAAGCATTAGTTATGGGTTTGGTATACAGCTACCGCAGCCAATTTGCGCAACGCTTAAGCCGTATCTACGAAATCTATAGTTACTTGCTTTGGTGCGCGTTCGCTATATTGATTATTTTGCTTAATACGGCAGAATCGCCGTTGGTGACTGATAACGTCTCGGCACAAGCACTTCCCATCTTTAACATGCTGAGTATCGGCTGGCTGTTACCAGCTTGCATCCTGCTTATCGCAACCTTTAAACGCTGGAATACGTTGCAAGTTCATCGATTTGCGATTGCTAGTCTAGGCTTTTTACTTGCAGCCATTTGGTTGGGGATGTCTATCCGTCAATTCTGGCAAACCACATCGATGATGCTGTATCAGCCAACCAGCATGGCAGAGTTGTTCAGTTATTCAGTGGCTGGCTTGCTCGTAGGTGGATTGCTGACTTGGCGCGGCGTGACCCAACAGGGGCTGATGATGCAGCGTGTCGGTCTAGTGGTCCTTGCCGGTGTCGCACTGAAAGTATTCTTATGGGATGTGAGCTCTCTGGATGGGTTCTGGCGAGCAATAAGCTTCTTAGGCTTAGGTGCATCTTTGATAGCACTTGGATGGCTATTCCAGAAATTGAATCGTTCGGTGGCAAAAGCACTCGAGCCCTAGACGAGTCAAAGAGAGATTCCCGACAGTGCGCTGTTTTCGTTATTGGGGGACGATAACAGTGTAAAGCCGGGAATCATTGGAGTGTTCGTTACTTCAGTAAAGCGACCACGGTATGACGACGCACGTTTGCTTGCGCATTCAATGCCTGAAAAGTCGAAGTAAACTCGCCAGACTTTTGCATGAATCCATCCAGTTTTGCATTCACCTCATTGACTGAAAGCTGTGCGGTTTTGGTTTGGATAGAACGCATTTGAGTATTCAGTTCACCATGAAAAGCTTTCGCCTCCTGCAAGCTCGTTTGAACTTGTTTCAGATGCTGATTTACTTTGGCAATCGTCTGCTTGATGCCGTCGCGTGAGCCTAAATCAAACCCGAGCTCCGCAATACCATCTGGCTCAGACTTTAAGTTCAAAACGTTAGGCTGCCCCGCAGGGAATCGGTGCCCTTCCCCCGTTACCATCACCTTTTGCTGCATTTGTTGATAAGCGTTGTCTCTGGCTTCAAATAAAATGCTGCCATCATCGGCTAATGAGGCTCGCATTCCTAACGCAATCAAGCTGCGATCCAGCATTTTGACCGTTCGCTCACCGTCTGATTGTCCATCAAACTGAATCATCACCGCTTGACCTTGAGGAAAATCCAAACGGATTTGCTCGGCCTTGTCGCTTAAGCGATGAACATTCAAACCTGGAATAGAAAAGCGACGAATGTCCGCTTTATCCAGTTTTAAGTGCAGTTCGTTATTTAGGACTTTCTGGCCATCGAAACGTGCTTGCTCAACGACTTTTTGGATGGTGGCTTTAGAGCGAACCAATGTATCCTGCAAACTAGGAACATTTTGTACGCCTTGATTCACAGCTTGCGTCAAACCACGTTTAATTTGCGTGAGCTCTTTGCCAATCACCTGCAGCGATTTGGACGCGATCTGAACCGCCGTGGCTTGCTGCTGACCCTGCGTAAGCTGAATACCAGATACAGAGTAGGCTGACGCAGTGTCAGCCTGAATTTGCGCCGGGCGCGGTTTAATTGCCGTACTTGAGTCTGCAGAACGGGTCGGCATGATAGAGGCTTGTTCTTGTCCACCTAAGCGTATGCTATGGGGTCTAACCTCTACTGTACTCATTACCATAAAAAGAACTTCCTAACCTTATAAACGGTCAAACAGCGACAAACCATCGATCTTCACATAGCTTGCTTGCGTTGCTTGCAAAGCGGCCATGTAATTACTCAATCGTACCGACGCTTCACCATAGTCCAGAGCAGAGAGGTCTCCAGATACTTTGTCAACGAACAGCTTGTTTTCACTGTGCGCGCCACCAACAAGATCTAAGTTGTTGTGTCGACCACCAATCTCAGTCATGGTCCCTAGTACGTTTGAAAAAGTATCGTCGATAGCGCTGATACTCGCCTCAACTTCAGCTCTGAAGTTGGCGGTAGGGCTCTCAAACTCTTTGATCAGCGCATCAATTTGGTTAAGCACGTTATGGCCTCCCCCAAGGTCCAATATTTCTTTTGCAGTCATATTGGAATCCATCGTGACACCTTTAGCAATTGTTACTACGCGCTTGTCACTATTACCTTCAATTACGTAGCTGCCGCTCGCTTTACTTACAGCCGCAGTATCCGTTTTAGTACCAGAGAAAAGGTAGTGCCCTTCTTCATCCTGCGCGTTAAAAGACGACTCAATAGAGTCACGGTAACTCTTAAGCTCTGTAATCATACCGCCACGACTTTCGTCAGTAAGAGAGCCGTTCGCACCCCAAAGCGCGATGTCTCGCATGCTTTTTAAGCTTTCTTTGATCGAATCTAAATGGGTTTCTTGACTCGATAGCGTCGTTTTTACGTTTTCAATGTTGTTTTTGTACTGAGCAATCGCACTGGTTTCTCGGTCTAAGTTAAGCAACTTGATCGAAGCCATTGGATCGTCAGACAGCTTGGTCAAGCGCTTGCCAGTAGACATCTGTTGCAGAGCTTCGCCTAATCCCGCGCTATTGCTCTGCAAGCTGTGCAACATCATTTGACTAAATTGATTGTCACTAATTCGCATCTAAACTTTCCTCTTAGAATAACTGCAGAATAGAATCGAGCAGTTGATTTGCTGTGCTGATCACTTTCATGTTGGCATTGTGCGCATTAGCAAACATCATTAGGTTAGCCGCTTCTTCATCGCTGTTTACGGAACTAACATTATCGCGAGCTGCGTGCGCTTGCTTGTTCATGGCTAACTTCGCTTGATAATCAGCATTAGCTTGGCGTGCTTTAATTGCGGTTTGACCCACCATTGAACTAAAGGCATCGTTCAAGCTTACTGAGCCGTAACCTGATACCGCCACTGGCTTGTTGCTTAACTCGATCAATGATTGCAACGCATCTGCGTTACCAGGTGTTCCATCACTTGAGAACGCAAGCTCATCTGGAGTTAGCTTGGTAATATCCAAACTGGCTGCAGGGTTTGCTGGGTCATAGCTGAACAAAGGTTTACCTGGGTTGCCATTTAAGTCTTTGCCAGTCGCAAGCACGGCGTTGTATTCATCCGCGAGAGCTTTCGCCATGTCATTCAGAGCCAGTTGGTTTGGTTTCAACACTTCGGTTTGATAGTCATTAATCGCACCTAATTTGCCACCAAGCGAGTCACCAATCGCAAAGCTTTGATTCGAGAACGTGACGTGTAAGTCCGCCAAGTAAGGATCACTCGGGTCAGGAATGGCTTCCAGTTTGCCATGGTCCGTACCCATCACAAGCGGTTGACCAGAGGTTAGTGTGACCTGAACACTGCCGTCATGCTGCTGTGTTGTTTTGATTTCAATGGTTTGAGATAACTCACCGATTAACCTATCTCGTTCATCCATTAACTGTGATGGGTTACCACCTGTACCTTGCATCTCTACCAGTTGCTTGTTCACCTTCGCGATATTTTCCATAAGGCTATTCGCGTGGTTAAGCGCTGCATTACGTTGGTCGCTCATGTCTTTATGTTGATTGTATAAAGACTCGGTAAGCGTATTAAAACGGCGGGCCAAAGCTTCAGATTCGTTAATGATCTGCTGGCGGTAGGGTATGGATTCTGGCTTAACGGTCGCATCGTTAAGCGCGGCGTTTAGTGAGTCCAAGCCAGCCGATATACTGAAACCATCGGCACCAAGCGTATTCTCCAGCTGACTCATGTTACTGGTGTATCCAGATGCGTATGCCGCCATACTGTTAGTCGACCACGTTTGCTTAATCAGAAATTGATCAGTAACGCGGCGAATGCTAGTGACTTCTACCCCTAAACCTGGACTTAAGCGATTGGCTTTACCATCATCGACAGACGCCATCAACGCTTGTTGACGACTGTAACCCACGGTATTCACGTTTGCCACGTTTTGCGCGGTTACGTCTAGGGCCACACGGTTCGCGCCTAAACCTGAAAGGGCAATATTAACTAGGTTCATTTACAGCTCCATTTTTCTGATCAACGGCTGAGAAAACGCGGTAGTCATACCGGCCTCACCGAATACCTGTTTAACAGAGGCGACGCCTTGAGAAGCGGTATTAAATAGGCTTGAATTCTTCTCCACCTCTTTAGAATCTACTTGTGAGATAGATTCAGAATTCGAAGCTTTACCATCGTTAGCGGATGAGATGTTGCGCGCAGCATCGAAAGCAACCTCACGCATAGACGGGCTCAGCTGCTGGATGAGCATATTGGCAATGCCTGAGCTCTGTTTCTTTGCTAGTTCCATCGCCAGCTGACCGTCATACATATCACGGAATACCCCTTGTTGCTGACTGGCGAACGGGCTGTCTTTATCAGCAAGAGCATCACTACTGCTGCGCATTTGGCGTAACACCATTTGTAGGAACATTGCCTCAAATTGACCTGCGACGACTTCAAGTGCGCCTTCTTGATCACGACTATGCTTGATGTTAGCCAATGCACTATTGTCGTGATAAAGCATCGAATTTAACTGAGTTTGTTCATTGGTACTGTCTAGCTTCATCCTTAACTCCTTATATCACGACCAATTCAGCGTTCAATGCACCTGCTTCACTCAAAGCTTGCAGGATAGACATCAAGTCTGTAGGCGTGGCACCTAAACTATTTACCGCATTAACTATGGTGTTAAGTTCCGTGCCTGGAGGCCAAATCACCATCTGAGCGAGATCTTCATTCACATCAAGGTCCGTTTGGTTAACGACTTTCGTATCGCCATTTGCAAACGCATTAGGCTGACTAACTTGTTGTGATTCAGAAATTCGCACGGTCAAGTTACCGTGACTTACTGCTGCTTCACTCACTTTGACACTCTTACCGATCACTACGGTGCCAGTGCGAGAGTTAAAGACAATACGAGCAGGTTTACGGCCTTCAACGACGCTCATTTCTTCAAGCATCGACATCATGACGACACGCTGCTGTGTATCTTTTGGTGCACGCATATCAATGCGCGCTTTATTGATCGCAACTGCAACGTTAGGCCCAAAAGTGTTGTTAATTTCACGCGCAATATTTTTTGCTGTAGTGAAGCTAGGCTTGCGCAGGTTTAGGGTGATTTCATCACGTTGGTTGAAATCGGTTTTGATTTCTCTCTCTAAAGTCGCACCATTCGGAACGCGACCCGCCGTTGGTGTGTTTACTTCTACTTTGGAGCCACTTCGCCCCTCTGCAGATAAGCCCCCCACAACCACGTTGCCTTGCGCAATCGCGTACACTTCGCCATCAATACCACGTAAAGGCGTTAGCAATAACGTACCACCGCGAAGGCTCTTTGCATCACCGATTGAAGACACAACCACATCCAACGTTTGTCCTGGGCCTGCCATTGGATCAACGGACGCTGTCACACTCACAGAAGCCACATTTCGTAGCTTAGGGTTCATACTGTCATCAATTTGAACCCCAAACTGACGTAGCATGTTGGTAATAGATTGAGAGGTAAATTTCACTTGGTTTCGGTCACCTTGGCCGGCTAAGCCAACCACCAAACCATAACCAACCAGTTGGTTTTCTCGAATGCCGCGAACATCGACCAAGTCCATGATCGGAATTTCCGCTTCAGCACGTGAAGTGCCTGGTAGTCCCAAGGTCAACACCAATAGGAGAGACATAAAGAAAGATTGCATTGTCTTCATTAGAAAGGTACCCATGGGCTGTTGAAGAACTGAGTTAGCCACCCGGCTGCGTTGCTGTCAGCTAGCGCTCCGCGACCTGCGTAGGTAATTCTTGCATCAGCAATTCGTTGAGAAGAAACTTGGTTACTGCGGTTAATATCATCCACACGGACGATACCGGTTAGACGAATAAACTCGTCGCCTTGATTCAGACGAAGCCATTTTTCACCGCTGATACGCAATACGCCATTAGGTAATACTTCGTGTACCGTTACCGTAATGGCACCTTGAAGCTTGTTGCCTTGTGAACTTGATGCACTGCCATCGAAGTTACGTTTGCCATCCACGCTAACCCCTAACTCATCGATAGTTTTCGTGCCTATGGTCGGCGCCACAAAGTTAATTGCTGAACTTTTACCGAACTTAGTACCCGCATTTTTACTCGATGAGGTTTCTTCTGATAATTGAACCGTTAATACATCGCCAACTCGGTAAGCACGACGATCCTGGAACAGAGTCATCGTGTATTGGTGACGATAAAGGCTACCAGATTGGGTTTCCGGCAGCGTGTAATCGAGCGTTGGTGGTGCATATTCCTCAGCATTCGGCTCAGGCGGAATAAATTCCTGACGGCCAGCACATCCCACCAGCAACACGGCGGCTACTGCCCAACTCTTAGAAAGCCATTTCATTGCTTTTTCCTTCATCATCACCAATTTCATACTTACATTGATTGCGAAACAAACTTCAGCATGTCATCTGCAGCAGAGACCACTTTCGCATTCATCTCATACGCACGTTGAGTGGTGATCATGTCGACCATCTCTTCTACTACTTGTACGTTTGACCCTTCCAGTGCACCTTGCTTGATAATGCCGGCGCCATCAGCTCCTGCAATCAGCTCATCAGCTGGACCGCTGGCTTCCGTTTCACGGAATAAGTTGCCACCCATGGCCTCTAAGCCGGCTGGATTGATGAATTTTGCAAGTGTAATTTGACCAAGCTGCTGAGGTGTTGGATCGTCTGCTGTTGTTGTAGTCACTGTGCCATCAACACCCACAGAGAAAGAGACCGCATTGTCTGGGATCTGGATTTGAGGCTCTAAAGGCAGGCCCTGACTGTTCACCATTAAGCCTTCTGAGTTTCGATGGAACTGACCATTACGTGTATACATGATCTGTCCGTCCGAGTTTTCTATTTGGAAGAAACCCTGACCCATTACAGCAAGATCCAACTCTTGCGTTGTGTTTTGGGTATTACCTTGCGTGAACACTTTTTGTGTGCCAACAACGCGAACACCGCTACCTAGCTGAATACCACTTGGTAGTTCGTTAACTTGGTCTACTTGTGCGCCTGGTTGACGCTGAATGCTGTAGAAAAGATCTTCAAATACGACTCGGTCACGCTTAAAGCCAACCGTGTTTACGTTTGCTAGGTTGTTAGAAATGGCAGTCATCTTCGTGTCTTGCGCTGCCATGCCTGTCTTACTTACCCATAATGCTGAATGCATTTTTTACTCCTTGCGGGGCGAGACTTAGCTCGCCGCCATTAATTTGTTACCAGCTTTTGCTAGAGTTTCCGCCGTTTTCATCATGCGAACTTGCATTTCAAAGTTGCGCGTCAGCGACATCACACTAACCAATTCATCAATAGCAGATACGTTACTGCCCTCAATGTGCTCAGGAGAGAGTTGCACGGTTTCATCTGCCGCGAATGGCACGCCATCTACGCTGTGCAGCAAGCTATCGCTCTCTTTTTGCAGTTGATTAATTTCCGGTTTAACCAACTTCAAAGTGCCTGCCACAATTTCTGCGCCGCCACCTGGTGGGATCACTGAGACTTGACCACGCTCGCTGATTTCAATCTTTTGATAATCCGGCACAACCAAAGGACCATTGTCACCGAGGACAGGGAACCCATTGATTGTTAGAGCGCCAAAAGTATCGACCTGAATATTGCCTGCACGGGTGTAAGCTTCGTTACCCGCTGGGGTTTCTACAGAGAGATATCCCTCCCCCATAACCGCAACGTCCAACGGACGTCCTGTTTTCACAATATCGCCAGCGTCGAAACGTGTTGAGGCAGAGTTGGTCACAACCATAGTGCGACCATCAAAACCTGGGCCTTGCATCTCTACACTACGCACACGCTCCATATCCGCTCGAAAACCCGCAGTATCAGCATTTGATAAGTTGTTTGAACGAACGTGCTGCGCTTTAAGAACTCGGCTGGCACCCGACGTTGCCGTAAATAACAAACTATCCATGCAAAACTCCCATTACACCGCGTTAAACAAAGCTTGAGTAAGCTTGTCGCTGGTAGAAATTGTCTTTGCGTTTGCTTGGTAGTTGCGTTGTGCAGTCATTAGAGCAACAAGCTCGCTGGTTAAGTCAACGTTAGAACCTTCTAATGCACCCGGAGTTAGGTCACCCATCGTACCTGAACCCGGAACACCCATAATTGGAGCACCTGAGCTAAAGCTTTGAGTCCATGATGTTCCACTCACTTTCGCTAAGCCTTGTGTGTTTGCAAAATCAGCAAGAACAACCTGACCTTGTAGCTGTGATTGGCCGTTAGTGTAAGTCGCGTAAACCATGCCGTTACCTTCAACGCGTACACCTGCAAGTTCACCTGATGTGTAACCGTTAGGACTATTAGTACTTACGCCAAAAGCTGCACCAAATTGCGTGCTGCCTTTCAGGTTAATGTCTACACTCATCGCGTTCGCGCCTGCAGCAGGGAATGAAACATTAAACGGCGCAGTTGGTGCTGAAAGCGAGCCGTCTTTACCAAACGTTACAGGCACAGTTGCTACTGGCGTCGTACCGCCATCTACTTGAACGTTCACTTCCCACGAGTTAGAAGCAGTCTTAGTAAAGTACTGAGTTACCGTGTGCGAGTTACCCAGTGAGTCGTAGACTTTTGTTGTGTAAGACGAGTTAAATGAGCTTGGATCTTTTGGATTGAATGGCGTTACGGCTTTATCAATAACAGACGCGCTTGCGTCGAAGTTCGCAACAAAATCTAAGCTGTCTGTTGCTTTAGCATTCAGTGAGGAAGTCGATACCTGAATATTACCCACAGAACCTGTCATTAGGTTGTTGTTGCTATCGACACTGTAACCTTGAAGCTTTGCACCGCTGTTAGCCGTAACAAAGTTGTTCTTATCCGTTGAGAACACACCTGAACGTGTGTACAACATTTGACCCATATTATCTTTAGTAACAAAAAAGCCACCGCCATTAATAGCTAGGTCCATCGCACGGCCAGTTCCTGTGATACTGCCGTCTTTGTCGAAGTTCTGTGAAATTGACGCGACTTCCACACCACCAGGTTGCATGCCGTTATATACAGCGGAGAATTCTGTGCGGCCACCTTTAAAACCATACGTTGATGCGTTGGCAATGTTGTGACTGATTGTGTTTAGCTCTGTGTTGGTCGCGTCCAGACCACTTAGTGCGATGTTAAAACTCATAAATAGACCTCTGATTTCCGTATTTGGTTAAGCACCAAACTGAGTGATTTGATAGAAAGGAACGTTGCCAACGCCATGGACATTGACTAATGCTGCGCCACCGGTATTAGGAATGCGCACTTGCTCAACAGTGCCTGCCATCAGCACATTTGGACTTGCTTGCCCTTCTTGCACTTCTACGGCCACTGAGTATTTGCCTGGTTTAAGACCAAGTTCTTCAGGATTAATTGAAAAGTCGACGTCACCTTTGCCGTGAGCACCTAGTGGCACTTTAGTTGATTGACCAAATTCATCTTTAACAACTAACGTGACTTGGTTTGAGCTATGAGCGAGTTCGATTTTTCCGTTTTGTACGTCTTCACCAAGCTGAAATTCATCCGCATTGACGTAAACCGTTTGCCCAACAAGGCCCGCTGTTGATAGCACTTGCATGTTGTCCAGTAACACCATGCTCTGTTGCATTGTCTTAGACATATTCTCGGTACTTTGTACCTGCGAGAACTGAGCCAATTGACCAACGTATTCCGTACCATCAAGGGGATTAAGTGGGTCTTGGTTTTGAATTTGAGCCACCATCAAAGAAATAAACTCATTCTCCAATGAAGAAGCGCTGTTCATGTCTTTAGGGTTTGGTGAGATACCGTTGCTGTCTTTTGCTTTTGTATTTACTGGAGCGTCAGACGATAAAGGGGTGTATTGTGCAATACTCATTAGCTGCCCTGCCCTAATCTAAGCAGACCTTGCTGCATACTTTTTACATTGGCTAATACTTCAACATTCGTTTCGAAGCTGCGTGTTGCGGACATCATGTCTGCCATTTCAGCAACTACATCAATATCTGGGTAAAACACATAGCCTTCATCATTAGCCAGTGGGTTGTTCGGCTCAAAACGCTTCTCTGCATCTCCAGCATTTTTAACAACGTCAACAATGCGAACTTCTGCATTGGGATAAGCTCCATTTTCTGTTGTCATTTGCGTTTTTTGGTACACAGTCGCAAATACTGGCTTAAGCGCTTTATAAGCATCTTCTGGATTTGCAGATACTGCATCTGCGTTTGCTAAGTTACTGGCTACCGTATTCAGACGCACAGTTTGTGCTGTCATCGCGGAACCAGTGATCGAGTAAATATCAGTGAATGACATAATTAACGTCCCTCAATCGCTTTCGCTAAGCCATTAAATTTCATGTTGAGAAACGTCAGGCTAGTTTGAAAGTCCATGTTGTTTTGCGTGAATTTTGCTTGTTCAACACCAAGCTCTACGGTGTTGCCATTTTTGCTATTCTGGTAAGGCACCGAGTATTGGGCCTGAACCTGGAACTTTGGCACCGGTTTGTTCACACCACCTGCCGTTACTTGGTTCATTACGGTGGTGAAACTTAGGTCTTTCGCCAAATACCCAGGGGTGTCAACATTTGCTAGGTTACTGGCGAGGACTTTGGTACGCTGAACGCGAAAATTAAGTGCCTCTGGATGTACTCCTAAAGCATTTTCAAATGTGATCGCCATGCATCTTCCTTACAGTTGGCTCGAATACGCCAACATACAAACAAGATACGTGCCATAAAAAATAGCTATATATATCAATGATTTACAAACAAGGATGGAAGCCAAACTTCCGGTTCTCGGAAAGCATTAAAAACAAGAGGAAAGTGTCCACTTCCTCAACAATAATGCTGACGTTACTCGCTTTGACATCAGAACAAGCATTCGCCAACACCAATGACAAAACCCTAAGCGTTGAAGAGATAAGGTCCGTTGTAGCAACGGATTTCGAACAAGAGGTGGATCGCGTAGCGCTCTCCAATCAGTGGGGGGAGTACAAACTAGACTTCGACATGTGGGTGCCCGGTTCAGCCAATCACTTGCCAGAATGTGAATCTCCTTTAGTTATCACAGGTCGTGACAACAACACGTTGCCAGTCGGTAACCTCAAGCGCTCAGTCAGCTGCGACAATATCGCATCACCATGGCGAATTAACGTTACGATAAAGTCTTCGCTGACTCTGCCTGTTTTGGTCGCGACAACCACGGTTGGCCGAAATGAAGTCGTAACGGCTAAACACATAAAGCTTGAAACCCGAACCATCTCTCGCCAAGACGATTTTTATACTCGCCCCGAGCAAGCAGTAGGCTTAGAAACCTCTCGTCGTTTGCGGGCTGGACAAGTGGTTAATCCATCCAATTTGTCGGCCCCACCTCTAATCGAGAAAGGCAATGAAGTCATAGTCATTGCGAGCAAAAATGGATTTAGTGCCAGCACAAAAGGAGTCGCCTTAGAAGATGGAGCGAAAGGGCAACAAATTGACGTGGAAAACCCAAGTTCGGGCAAGGTCATAAGAGCAGTCGTAACTGGATTAAACCAGGTTCATACTCAATTTTGATTTTTTGACTCGGGGTAACATTTTTTAATTTTGGCTCTCGTCAGTAACACTGAACTTCGAGTACAAAAAAAATATTTAATGTTTATCACATTCTAACCGCCTACTTAATTTAGAACATGATGATGAGGACCACAGCATGAAAATCGACAAAGTCGCGGGCGGTCATGTCCCACAAACAAAATTACAGCAAGCAAGCAAACAGCCTGTCGACGTCGTCGAACAGAGCAAAGTACACGAGCCTGCATTTCAAGCGAATACCGTAGCGATAGATCGCGCTCAAGCTGAAATGGCATCACTACCTGATGTTGATATGGAAAAAGTAGAACAAGTACGCAACGCATTAGCGCGTGGTGAACTTAGCCTAGATACAAAAGTGCTATCCAAGGCAATCATGCAGTTCCATACAGGTCACGAGTAATAAAACGCTAGGAAGACATCATGGCAAGCGCAGTATCGCAGCGAATTCAACAATTTGTTCGCTCTATATCTGAGGATATTAAGCTTTATCAACAACTACTTCCTTTGCTTCAGCAGCAAAAGGTATTGTACTTAAAGTTTGATGGAGAGGCACTGAACGACAATGTTCAAAAACAAATGCCGATACTCAATAAACTCAGCCGCTCCGCCAATGACAGAAGCCAGTGTATGCGAGCGCTGGGGTTAGCGTGTAATGACGCCAGCGTAAAACGAATTTTCAATGCTTTGCCTGCCCAAATAGGTATGCAAGCTAGAAAACAATGGGCGCTATTGGAAACGTTGGTAAGTCAGTGCCAACAATACAATCAGAGCAATGGCCACAGCTCTGCGGCGTTCCATGAGTTGGTCAGTCAACTCAAACAACCTGTGCAACACACTTATGAAGATAAATCGTTCTAAACGATGTTCGTCTTGCCTACAGATTCAGTCGCCATCTCGGCTGAGTACTGTAGGCCTTTTTATTTTTATTGCCTTTCTGTCCTACCTTCCATTCACATGCCAGGCAAAACCAAATGCTGTCGATATTCAAACGCAGTATCAAGTATTAGCCCCATACAAGCCACAAATTGCCAAGCGTCTCGATTCATCCAAACCGGTAATTAACCACATTTTCAAACAGCTTCAAAACCACTCATTACCAAATAGCCTAGCCTTAGTGCCAATGTTAGAGTCTTCTTACAATCCCAAAGCCGTTTCTCATGCTAACGCCGCCGGACTTTGGCAATTGATACCAACCACAGCGAAACGATTCGGATTAACGATAAATACAAAACAAGACGATCGCTTTGACACAGAAGCCAGCACAACGGCCGCGCTCAAGTACCTGGCGTTTTTATACAACAAATTCGATCAAAATATGGCTCTCACTTTAGCTGCATACAATGCCGGAGAAGGACGTGTTGCACGTGCTATTCAGCGAGCAGGAAGTCGAGATTTCCAACAACTCACGCTGCCTAACGAGACTCGTCAATACGTCAGCCGCTTCTATGCATTGGAAAAGTTGATAGATATCGGTCAGTTACAATCCTCATCATTTCAACCTTTACTCTTGTTTGCTCCAGACGCTCCTATGATTTCACAACCGCTGGTCGACTTTAGCCGACTGCCTCCGCTAGTTAATTTGTGATAAAAGCTACGACAGAGCTCAATGTCAGAGAAACGTAAAATTACAAGATCCTGTTCGGCGAATTTGAAAACTCGTGATCTCTATGCAAACGTGTGCAAAAAAGTTGAGGTAAGGTATCTCAAAGATAAGAAAGAGTAGTGGTTTACTAAAAAGCGCCCCAATTGCGCTTGGCAATTGGGTAGATATGCGTCACATTGCGTTTGCAAAAAACATGAAAACCAATGGTCAGACCTAATAATTATTTACACACTAAATGTAAAACAGCTATTGTTTTCATAGTTCGAAACAAATCTAACATATCAAGATGACGCTTCGCTTGCGCGTCTGGAATAAGTCCGGGTTCCGGGGGGGAGTCCGGACTTTTTTATTGCTCTAAAATCTTTACCAACAATAGCGCCAACAGAAGCTAAGTCGTAATGATGCAAGCTAGCTGTTTATAGTAATTCTTTAGAAATCAACTGAAGCAAAAACGTTTCGCGCTCAATGCTCATGCCTTTTTTCGGGCTTTCTGCCATCGTTTTTTCATTGTGTGCAATTGCTTCGTGAATGTTCATCCATACCGGGCGCATTCCATTTTTAACTTCGTAATCTTCATACGCCGTTTCGCCTAGCTCACGTTCGATTTTACATGTATAACAATACGACACCATGTGCATCACGTCAGCGTCATCCTTGTACCACGGACGAAACTCCTCAAAGATTCCGAAAGGCTTAATACCATGTATATTTTGGGCGCCCGTTTCTTCCTCTAATTCACGGACTAATCCAGCAATGACATCTTCACCATCATCAATACCACCGCCTGGTAGCGTGTAGTCATGGTAACGTTCTGTATAGAGCAACAGCACATCTTCACCATCAAGTACAATGGCTCGCGCTGCATTGCGCTGAAAAACAATTTTGTCATCCAAATGCTCTATGTCTGGATGAACGGTCGATTTTAAATGTCTCATCGAAAATACCACGGTCAATGTTTTGTGCGCATATTACCGAATTTTACACTTTAAATCATTGTTGTAGGCCAAGTACGTTCGAGCGCTTGTCAGGAAGTGATTGATATGACCTTCACAACAATACGCCAAGAACAGAAGTGTGACGTGCTAATCAGCAATAAATGAGAATATCTAAATTCTTATACGTCCCTCTTACTTTTAACATCGATAAGACAATAATCTCTTAAAGTTGCCTATAATCAATACAATACTCGCCCACCCCATGCGGAGATAAAGAATGAAAAAGACAAATTTAATGATGGCTATGGCTGCAACATTGGTACTGGCTGGTTGTTCAACTTACGAGGGAGCGACCCGCTCAACTGAGTATACCTCCGTTGCAAATCCCGCAGCCGTATACTGTGTTCAGCAAGGTGGTGAGCTGGATACCGTGTCGGAAAACGGCGAACGTGTCACTTACTGTGTGCTGTCTGACAATGAGCGCGTCGAGCAATGGGAATACTATCGCGAGAATCACAAAGAAAATGAGGGTGACAACTACTAATTATTTTTGTCGATACGTCACCTTCCCTCTATCACTTAGGAGCCTTTGGGCTCCTTTTTTATTTGATTTATCAAAGTGTTCTTACGTTGTTTTTACATATCTCTGACTTTACCGCACATCGACCCTATATCGAACAGTGTTCTATTCTTGACATTCCTCTGACATAACTTTCCACTTGGACAATAAAATTCCAAACACAGATCACACTAATTCACATTTCTTCCACATTTTCTGGGACAGGTGAGCAAGATGAAAACACAAATAGTAAAAGAAGCCGAGTCAGCCCCAAGCAACGTTGTTACTGAAAAATCAAAGCGCATTATTTATAAATCGAGTTTAAACGCCTTGATGATTGTCGCTATAAGTATTCTCGTTAACCTTAGTCTTCGTCTTGATTATGTCGTGTTGGGTTCAAGCCTTGGCGAGCTTTCCGTTACAGAAACGCTCCAGCTTGTGATGCTTGCTATTGCATCATGGTCGTTTTTCAGCTTATCGAAACAACAGCCTCAGCTAAAGCATGCGGCTATTTTGATCGCAGGATTTTTTGCAGTACTGATTATTCGCGAAACGGACTATTGGACAGACATGATTCATCATGGCTCTTGGGTTTTCCCAGCACTTGCTGTCACCGCACTGGCTTGCGCCAAAGCTTACCAAGGTGGTAAAGGTACCATGAACGAAATGGCGACTATTTTAACGGTGCCACATATGAAGCTATTAGTTGGTGCTGTAATGCTATTATTAGTCTTCTCTCGTTTGTATGGTATGGGTAGTTTTTGGCAACAAGTGATGGACGAAAATTACATCCGTGATGTTAAAAATATCTCAGAAGAAGGTATAGAACTGCTTTGCTACTGTTTGATCGCATTAAGCGCCGTCCGCACAAAACGCGAGCTTAATGAATAGACTCTGGGTCAAAGCGACGGTTCAATGCCGTCAGTATCGGATGGAAGATACTTAATGCCTTTTCCGCAGCACCTACAGATTCATCCAAGGCCGTCATTTCGACGGCCTTTTTCATTTCTTCAATATGTTGCAAAGCCTCTTTATCGAGCGGTAAAGAGAGCAATTTGTGAATAGTATCTCTTGCGATCATAAGTGGCTTTTTTCGGACAATTGATAAATCTCGGAAAAATACGCCATGCTTGACCCCTTCTAAATAAACTCGGTAGGTTGTGAGTTCATCGAGTAGCAAGAATGTCTCCGCCATAAGCCCTTTATGTGGGTATGGCACGCTAATATGTTTGCTGATATCCAGTGGAATATTGAGGGTCACCCCCATGGATTCGCAATCGGATTTAAGTACTCGTAATAAGCCTTGCTCATCCATCAAATTCTGGATATCAATGATTCGTTCGAGGTGGTAGTCATTAGACAGCAAGATAACCTCAACCGGATGCCCCAACCATAACTCGAACAACCCACTTTTGCACAAAACTTGGGAAACATAACGCATGTTTTGAAACGTGTTCAACGACTCCGTTTCTAAGAGTATATGACGTTCAGGGAACGGATTCACAGAGTCTGCGTTTAGGGTTCTAAAATACGCGTACATCGCCTCTGCTTCAGAAACACTTTGTCCTTGCGTTACTCCGCCACAAAAAATAATCGCCGTTTGCTCTGTCGGTAGTGATGCAGTCCTACAAGACAAAGCTTCGACTCTTGTTATGCCCTCAGAGGTCAACCTGTTATTGACGAGGCGTTTACCTAAAACGATGACGATGTTGTCTAACTTCATTTTAAAATCTCGCGCTTAGTTGGCAGTGTTACAAAAATCTTCTTTCACTCCCGACCCACAAGCTTTAACATCTAGTTAACAACACTGTTCTAGAGACCTTTATAAAGGTTCACTGCTAAAGGAAGTCAATTATGCTGTCGATTTTCGATATATTTAAAATTGGTGTCGGGCCATCCAGCTCCCACACTAATGGTCCTATGCTTGCCGGATTCCATTTCACTCAGCTAGTTAGCGACTCTATGGCGAAAGTGCATCGGGTGCAAGTGGACCTTTATGGCTCATTGTCACTGACAGGTCGAGGGCACCATACAGACCGAGCCACGGTCCTTGGTTTGATGGGAAATAAACCTGATACCATCAGAATGAGCAGTGCCAAAAGTGCGCTACAAAATACCATAGACAATAATACGCTCATGCTCGCCGGTACACACCAGATTGAGTTTAGCTACGACCATGACATCGTCTTTCATAGCGACAACCTTCCCCTGCATGAAAATGGTATGACGATTACGGCATTAGACGCAGCTGGAGATCAAGTAGCGTTTGAAATTTATTACTCCATTGGGGGCGGATTCATCGCCACCGCCGACGAACTAGAGAACGGCACGCAACAAAATGAGGTCGCAGTACCATTTCCGTTTACATCCGCAGATGAGATGCTGGAAAAAGCCGAGACGAACGGTTTCAGCTTGGGAGGCATGATCCTCCAAAACGAACTCGCATTTCGCTCAGACGAAGAAATCAACCAAAGAGCAGAGCAAATTTGGAAAGTGATGTCGCTCTGCATGCAACGTGGCTTCGACACGGAAGGGATTTTGGAAGGTGGTCTAAATGTCACTCGTCGAGCACCAAACCTTTTGAAAAAGCTCGAAGCCAACGCTGCAGTTGAAAACGATCCGATGGAGATCATGGATTGGATCAATCTCTTCGCCTTTGCGGTTAGTGAAGAAAATGCAGCAGGAGGGCAAGTCGTCACTTCTCCAACGAATGGTGCAGCAGGGGTGATTCCGGCGGTATTGATGTACTACCATCGCTTCATCAAAGAGCTCGATGTTAAACAGCTAAAAGACTTTCTCGCAGTCGCCGGCGCTATCGGCATCTTATATAAAACTAACGCGTCAATTTCTGGTGCAGAAGTGGGGTGTCAGGGAGAAGTTGGGGTTTCTTCATCCATGGCTGCCGCTGGCTTAACAGCGCTAAGAGGGGGCAGTAACGAGCAGATTTGTATTGCTGCGGAAATTGCGATGGAGCATTCATTGGGTATGACTTGTGACCCGATTGGCGGCTTGGTTCAAGTACCTTGTATTGAAAGAAATGCCATGGGAGCAATGAAAGCGATTAATGCATCGCGTATGGCATTAAAGCGCACAAGTAAATGCTTAATTTCGTTAGATAAAGTAATCGAAACCATGTATCAGACTGGTAAAGATATGAATAAAAAATACCGTGAAACCTCTTTGGGGGGCTTAGCTGTCATTCATATGGCACCGCCATGCGAATAATGGCAAGTGGTCATTGCGCTTAGCTTCTCACCATACGCTTATCTGGTAATTATGATCTGATGATATTACATATAGAAATGCCGCGTTCTTCGCGGCATTTTCTTAACAAGAAACTATTCGATTAATCACGTCGACCACGAAGTTCAATTTTTTGAGTTGCAGCATCCGAATGGATTGTTACACCGCCATAGGCCATTTCATTGCGACCCTTCAGCGTCAATTGAGAATCTGCACGCTCTACGTCAACCTGATTTTTCGTTGCCATCGTCATATCAATCGTGCCCGTGTATGACCCATCGCCAGCAAATGCTACGTTTGTTGAGCAAACCATCAAAACAAGTGCGATTAGTTTTTTCATACATCACCTCTATTATCGTTCTTACTTTCTGTCGGTGGAAAAACTGTAACAACAGAAACGCGCTCATACGAGGAAAGCCATTATTTACCAAATGGAAATCCATGCTAATAAACTGATGTAACCAAGAATAACTTATCGTTACCTTCAATAAATCAGGGATAAGGCAGCGACTTAAATTGACCGAGCGTTGTCTTTTCTTAAGAAATTCAGCGATATGATTTGTCGACAAAAGCCAAGCGAGAGAATGTATGAGCGTTAATCTGGATATTCAAAATATTTTGGTATTAAAACGGATGTATGAGCTACGTAACGTCCGGTTAGTCGCAGAATCACTCGGTAAAACGTCAGGAGCAATCAGCAAAAATCTGACTAAGATGAAAATTCAGCTCAATGATCCGCTATTCGTTCAGACTAAAAATGGCTTTGAACCAACAGCTTTTGTGGAAGCGAACATTACACATTTTGAGCAAATACTCAACAGCATTGATTCCATCAAACCACAGCATTTTTCACCAGCTCATTTTGACGGCTCAATCACTATTTATGCCAACACATTGTTTTGGGAGTACTTCGGTGACAAGTTTTACTTGGAGTTACTAAAGCACGCTCCAGAAGCAAAATTCTCATGTTTGCGCTGGGGTAGCGAAGCAAAAAAACGATTAATTGACGGTGAAAACGCCATTGCGATTCATTACTTTGATGAAGATCTGCCACAGTCAATTGTTCAGACCGAGCTAGGGCGAGGAAAAGCGGTATTTTTTGTTCGAGAAGATCATCCCGCTCAAAACTCCCAAGAACTAGAAGAATACCCTTTTATACTTTTTAAAACGCCGGGATGGAACGACTACCGATACCCTGTGTTGGAAAGGCTCAAACATATGGGTTTTAGAACCACACCTAAAGTGGAAATTGAACATCCAGCGATGATTCAAAAAGTGCTTCTGCAAACGAATCATTTTGGCATAACGATGAGTGGACATGTTCCTAAGGGTTGCCGAAGTATCGCGCTTCCTGCTGGGCTAGAGCTTGATGTTCGCTACGTGATGAGCTGCCGTCGCTCTCAACAGCAAGCTCCGGTAAATCAGTGGTTATTAGATGTCATTAAGCATGTCGCTCAGTCCTAGACTGATGACTTGCTACTGCTAATAATAGCCAAACCACACATGCGCTCTACTCACTCGCTGAACGAACATTAAAGACTCTGTATTAACCATTGAGCAAAGGTGTTTACGTGTGATTTTTCGGATGCTCGAACCATCATATAATGTGCACCAGAACTTGGCATATGCCAATTTCCAACCTGGACTAATACGCCCTGTTGCAGCTCATCCTCAACAAGAAAGTCTCTTACCAGCAACACGCCAAGCTGATTAATCGCAGCATGAATAGCAAGCAATGAGTGTTCAAACTCGGCGACGACTTTGCTCACCTTCCCTTGATAACCTTGGTGCGTAAGCCACTCTTGCCAAGATTCATGATAACCGCTAGTACAGATTTTAGGCGCTTTAGCTAACTGCGAGAGGTCATTTATCGGGTTTAAATGCATAAAGCCGGGGCTTGCGACAACAATCCAGTTTTCTTGGGTTAATCGTATGGCTTCTTGCTCTTGCCAATCTCCATCTCCGTTAATAATTTCGATATCCGCAATCGCACTGGCGTTTGGAACTGTATTAGCAGTTGTCGAGACTTTAAAGGAAATGTCTGGGAATTGTCGCTGAAAATCAGCCAATCTTGGCATTAACCACTGAGAGCAAAAGCTGTGAGCGACATGTAAGTTAACTTGCGTATTCTTGGGACGAGTAAATAAATGCTGCGTCGTGGTCGATAATGTTTGAAGCACATGATTAACCACAGGCCAGTATTCTTGTGCGGAGCAGGTCAGCGTAAGGTGAGTGCCCTTGCGCACGAATAACGTCGCATTGAGCTGTGACTCTAGCGATTTCACCTGTTGGCTTACGGCCGCACGAGTCACACTTAGCTCCTCTGCGGCTTTTGTAAAACTCTGTAGTCGCGCCGTGGCTTCAAAAGCTCGGAGCAAATTAAGCGGCGGTAAACTTTGCATAACACTCTCCCAAACACTTGGCAGCCATGGTATGAACTGGTGATGACAAATTGATGAAAGTGCTGAGTTTGTTAAGCGGGATCAAAAAAGCCAGCGTGATACACGCTGGCTTTTGGAACTTTATCTTAAGCAGGAATTATTCTGCTTTTTCAGTTGTTTGGTATTCAAACGCAGGAACAACCACTTCAACACGACGGTTCATTTGACGACCTTGACGTGTCTCGTTGCTTGCCACTGGGTTAGCTTCACCCATGCCTTTCACTGTCATACGCTCAGCCGCAATACCTTTTGCTTGGAACTCGTCAGCAACGGCTTTCGCACGTTTTTCTGTGAGTTGCTTGTTGTAAGCAGCAGAACCTGTCGTATCGCTGTAACCCGTGATCTCAACTTGAGCTTGTGGGTAAGTATTCATCAAATCAACGGTACCAGAAAGGTTCGACGCGTCTTTCACTTCTGCACTTTCTAAGTCGAATTGTACTGTCGCTGTTGTTTGAGCAGGGTAAACGTGATCTACAATGCGTGTTGCAGGACGTGCTTCTACCACCTCTTCAACGGCTTTTTCTTGAACGACTGGCTCAGAACCAAACTTGTAGTTGAAACCGATACCGAAGAAATCTGAATCCATGTCTTCAATTACATCATCAGACATATCTTGGTAGCGTTGGTATTCAGCACGTAGGCTCCAGTTGTAGTTGATTTGGTATTCAGCACCCAGAGAGCCAGTTGGTACGAAATCTTTCTCGTCACCAGCCATCATGTATGCAGCACCAACTTTCGCGAATAGATTCCAAGAATCCGTTAGTGGTAGGTTAAATTTAGGAGCAAGCGTCAATGCCCAAAGATCACCATCAACGGTGTTTAGGCCAGGCTTTTTAAAGTTTGCAGTGAAGTCACCAAGGTAATCAACACCATACTCTGCCGCAACGTACTTGTTGAAGCTGTAGCCTAAGTGCATAGATGCTGCAAAACTGTCGTCGTCACAAGGTTCGTTCAGGTAACACGCATCGTTTAGAGAGTTGTAACCTACTTTACCGCCCATGTAAGTGTCAGCAAGTGCAACGTTTGAGATCACACCACCAGCAAGTACAGTAGCCACTGCTATAGCGATTTTTTTCATTATTCTTTTCCTTTTTCTTGTACACAAAGCAACACATCGCGGCAGCATACTGCCGTAAAATATGAAGCCGTAACTTTCTCTTTTCTTCGAATAGAAATAGCTAAATAGCGTAGGAAAGAATCAAAAATGATATTCAAACGCCAATGACGTAAAACGGAAAAAGGTAACCTCAAGACCATCTATTCATGAGCTTCATCCGCATACCCAACCGAAAAATAAAGTTCGTTGCGTTGGTTTAGCCATAGTCAATTCGTTGCGGAGAATATCACAAAGAAGCCAACTTTCTGTGACGCAAATCACCATAAAAAGCCACTTTCTCAAATTTAAGAATCATCATTTAAGCTTGTGAATGGCAACAAATTTTTACAGGGGAGCGTGGATCTGGAGAGCACAAAAAAACAGCTCATTTAAATGAGCTGTTTTCGAAATAATGAAAAAGCGTTAACTCGTCGAGCTAAATTTTATCCGCTACGGTTAACGTTGCAGCTAATACATCTTGCCCAAACAAAACACTACGCTCAGGAGACCAACCGTAAAGTGGATCTGGGTGATTGTTGTTATCTTTAAATGGCATTTCGATTGTGTAAGACAAGCATTTGAACTGCTCTGCAACCCAATTTGAACCGACCGTCAAATTCGCTTTACCAGGCTCATCTTTATCGTAACCAATCTCATCTTGGAACTCTGGCGTAATAGTCAGTAACGCTTGCTTAAATGATGTCTCTAAAGCGGCAAGATTTTCATCGTAAGAAGGAATACCTTCTGAGCCAGCGACGAAGTTATACGGAATCGCTTCATCGCCATGAATATCTAAAAACATGTCAACACCCGTTTCCAGCATGCGCTGACGCACAAGGTAGACTTCTGGGCTCTTTTCCATTGATGGCGTTTGCCATTCACGATTTAGGTTTACGCCTACTGAGTTGGTACGCAAGTGACCGCGAATACCACCGTCTGGGTTCATGTTTGGTACGACGTAAAGCACCGCTTTTTCAAGCAATGCACGCGCAACCGTGTCGTTTTCATCTAACAGACGTTGGATCATACCTTCCATGAACCATTCCGCCATTGTCTCACCTGGGTGCTGACGTGCAATCATCCAGATTTTCTTTTTACCTTCTTCTGGCTCACCGAAAGTAAGCAAGCTCATGTCGTTGCCGTCTAATGTGTGGCCTAGTGTTTCAAGTTGGCAGTGGTGCGCGCTTTGTGCCATGTGTAACAAGTCTAAATGACGATCGTACGTGTATGGCGCAAAGTACGCGAAGTAAATTGAGCTGCGCTCAGGGATTACAGTGAAAGTCAGCGTGTCGCCATCGAACTCTGCCGGTACTCGGAACCATTCTTCACGATCGTAAGACGCAACCACATCGTAACCTTGCCATCCTTCTGGATAAGCCGATTTAGCCAAATCAAGCAATTTGATGGTGTGCGATTGCTCAGCTTCTGTCTCAAGACGGAAGTGGAACCACTGGTAGAATTCCGACATATTGTCGTTAGGAATTTTGAGTTGGATGTCGTTTTTGTCGTCCGCTTTCACTACGTGAATGCTGCCGCTATCGAAGTTGCTGAATACTTTCATTTTATGACTCACCTTTTAAATCTGAGCTTGAAAGACAGAGGCTAACACAAGGCTTCATCGCGCCCCAATGACTTTCACTGCAAACTGTCTCGTTTGTGGCTAAAGTCTTCAGTTTAGTCAAGCTTATCCGCTTTGCCTGCTGGTCCTGCAAGTTTTGCTAGCCACTTATCCCAGATAAACGGCGTTTTCTCGTTATCTTCTGCTTCCTCTTTTCGACGTACCGCGTTGCGCACTATCATAGCCCCAGTCCAGCGAAGCGGGTCTGGAGGGAAATACCCCAACGGTCCTTTGGCTAAACCACTGTTCGTCCACTCGTTATCGATTCCCAATATCAATGAAGATAAGATCTTTCCGCCCATTCGAGTCTGCGCTACACCATTGCCTGAATAACCAAATCCGTAAAAGATATTGCTCTGTTTGTCTAGCTCGCCGAAGAAAGGGAAACCAGTAGCAGAACGATCAGAGCCCCCCGTCCATGAATAAGCAAACTCCTCGCCTCTCAAACGAGGAAACAACTTATCGAACGACTTACGCAGTAGACCTTGGTAGCGCGTTGGCTTGTTGAACATTGCGTTGACTTGGTTGTTGAAAGAGAACTGATTGCCGCCTTTCCCCAACATCAAACGGCCATCTGGCGTATCTCGGTAATAGTGCACAAAAATACGAGAATCCAACACACTAGAACCTGCCTGCCAACCAGATAGAGGTAGTGCGTCACCAAGCGGCTTGGTGATCACCATGTCGGAAGAGACCACCACGATACTGTTTTTGAACTGTTTAAACTGCTCTACCATCCATGCATTTAATGCCAACACCACCTGCTGCGCTTGAATATTTCCTTTAGGTGTACAGACGGTGGCAGGTTTTCCATAATCTAGACGCGTCATTGGCGTGTTCTCATAAACTTCTACACCCAGATCAATAGCAACACGGCGTAACCCTCGCGCGAGTAAGGCGGGTTGCACGTTAGCAGCAACCGGAGAGTGATAGCCTTCTATATGTCGAGGTGAACCCGCATTGGCACGCAGTTCCTCCACCGAGCAACGACGCCAACTGTTCACTTCTAATCGCTTTAACTCGTCCACAACTGGCTGCATTCCCCCAGTTTGAGCCTGATTGGTTGCAGTGTAATAAACCCCTTTCAACGATAAGTGCGCATCGATGTTGTGCTGCTGACAAAAGTCGTCAATCTCTAGCACTGCTTGTTCCGACTCTTTTACTAACCAAGCAGCATGTTCTTCACCGAATAACCGTTTCAATGTCGGAAACTTGGTAGACCAAGTCAGCATACAACCGCCGTTTGCGCCCGATGCACCACTACCACATAAGCCCTTTTCGATAACAACCACCTGTTTTTCCGGAGATTGCTGCTTAATCATAATCGCGGTCCAAAGTCCGGTGTATCCGCCACCAACAATCGCAACGTCAGTATTAATGTTCTGCTGTAACGGTTGTGGCGTTTCTGGTTGCTCAGCTTCAATTGCCTGCTTGAACCAATATGAATGATGTGTCATCGGGTATCCTCGTTAGTGCGTTACATCCATTTCCGCAAACACTTTACAAACGATGATGACAATCAACGAGCAAGAAAATCTAACGCTGAGCGATAGAAAATGTTGCACTGAGAGTGTGAAAATTTTCGCTTTCGACAAAAACAAAATGAGGAGCTCGTGGCTCCCCAAAAACAAACAGCAAAAAATATTAGTGGTAAACAATTCAAGTCCGTCTTACTGGTTAGTATTTACCGGTATCACGCATGCGGTACTCGTATTGAACATTGAGAATAGGCTGGTAAACAACTTGCCCGTCACTTTGCAAGAACTCATTTACCATGACTTTTGAGTCAGTGATAGAAAACGATTGGCGATCAACATACGTTGTAAGGCTCGTAAACTCATCACGGAGTTGTCCAGATGATTTATTTTGGTAGCTTTGGATCATGTCTCGGCCCATTTCATAAGCCGCTTGTTTGCTATCCATTACGTCGCCATGGATAGTTTCGGTATCGTTTGTCCACTGATAACCACCAGCAAGAGCCATAGAAGGTGCAGCAATCAGAGCAATCGTACTTGCTAAAGTTGTTAAGCGTTTCATAAACCTCTCCTTACTTACCTTTACATCGGGCCAAAATTGGCTCGATACTTATAAGGTACGTATAAAGACCTAAAACACGTCAAAACAATTTCAAATAATGTTCAATTTTCGTTCAGCTTATTTCACATTAACTTAGCAACTCAACGTCATATTCAGCCGACATTCGCATTTTCTTTCTTTTGAACAATGGGTTTCAACCTGACACTTCCTTACCAAACCATACAATACCTAAGGTCAATTTTCTCTTAGAATTTCAGCAAAAGAACAGTGTTCAAAACCTTACACAAACGTCGGACACAGCAAAAACCACCTCTTTTCAGTCGTGCTTTGCATTCCTCCTTTTCGGGTTCTTCGCTGCTCGTCCGTCGGTTCTTAATTGTCGCTATTGAGCACAAGTTAATCTGGAGTGAAAATGACCGCGAACAAATCCATTTTTTACCATAGCAAATCGATTTACTCAGATGATTATGCTGATGTCTACAAGCCAATTTGGACCTACAGAGCTAAGTTCATCTTACGTGCGCTTTATTACAAACGTGCGTTTAAGCACCTTTCAGACAATATTGAATCGTCATTGTTAGAGTTGCTTTGTACACGTACGCATCGATTTTTAGAGAAGCCGTTTCGTCCGTATATCATCAAAAACAACTCAGCGTTCGATCGTTCTAACTTGGTGGTTGATCACTATAAAACGATTTCAGAACTGTTTTCTAAACAAACAATCGAAGAAATCTACACAGACTCGAAAGGCCTAACATTAGCCTCTTTTGAAATTGACGAAATCCTGTACTCGGTGAGATTAGTATACGAAGCACGTTATCAAAAAGAAGGCGATATGAGCCTAGTGCTGCACAGCGCTGAAGATGGCAACTTCTACACGCTCTCTTTTACGCTCGGTCACATCGAATCTGGACGCAGCATTATGATTGGCGGCTTACAAGGACCGCGAAGCAGTGAAGAAAACAACGCGAAAATTAAAAAGCTAACTCGTAAGCTTTACGGACAGAGACCAAAAAGCTTGATGGTGAGCTTGCTCACTTTGCTCGCACAAATTTGGGAAGTGAACACGATTCTAGCAGTGAAAACGCAGTCCCATACTTACGCAGCTAAGCGCTACAGCAAAGGGCGAATCAAAACGGATTACGATGCACTCTGGCAAGAATTGGGCGGCACCGAATACAATCGTCATTTTTACTCAATTGATGTAAATGCACCCCGTCGAGATATCGAAGGCATGTCGCGCTCTAAGCGTTCGATGTATCGTCGCCGTTATGAATGGCTAGACAACACCAAGATCACTTTCGAACAAATATTAAAAGGCGAGCAAGCTAAAAGCTAAGGAGAAGCGTTCATGCGTTATTCATTCATTACTGCTTTAGTGTTGTCGGCTTTTTCTTTGTCAGCCAATGCAGAAATCAGTGAGCACATCATAGGTACAAACATTGGCTATGGCGATGTGAACTACGATGCTCCGACAAGCAAAGAATCAGGCGACATGTTCTTAGGTGAAATATATTACCGCTACATGCCAACACATAACTTTGGTATCGAAGCAGGTTATAAAGGCGCGTTTGACGGTATCGGCTCGATACTCGTGAGTCCGATTTCAGAAGTCACCGATACGAGCTTCTCCGGACCTCGCTTGAGTGGCTATGCTAGCTATCCTCTGGGTTCAGGTTTCGAACTGTACGGCAAGGCAGGTGTTACTCTCTACACTCTCGAATACACTTATAAAGTGAACGGTCAGAGCAAGAACATCGAACACTCAAGTGTCGGAGGTGAAGCGGCTGGCGGTATCGGCTGGAGCTACAAACACTTTGGTTTGAATGCAGAATATGTGTACTCAAAAAACAGCGATTTTGACTCTAGCGGTGTGATGTTTGGTGCGCAATTGCGTTTTTAAACAAGGCTTACAAGTTAATACAAAAGGCAGCGAGAGGCTCATTCGCTGCCTTTTTTCGTGAATATAGGTCAATACGCAAGCGCGAGAATGATCCCCGCCACGATAGAAGTAACGCCAAGCCCTCGGGTGAGATACCATTTCTCAGACAGAAACCAAATCCCCATAAACAATCCAAACACAATGCTAATTTGCCTTAGTGCCACGACCAAACTGACGTTGTCGGTCATGGTCATCGCAAACAGTACCAAACCGTAGGTGGATGCCATCATTACCCCTGCCATGCTGGCTGTTTTGCGGATCTGCCACGCGGTCTTAATCTCATCTAGCTTGCCCGTAACTAAGCACCACACAAGGGCTGGGATACCAATTGCCCAAAACTGCACGCCCAAGTAAAAGATCGCACTGTACTGATCATTCAAGATCTCTGATGCTTGTCCTGTGAGTAAACTCAGCGCTTCCTTATCGACTACCGAGTAACCCGTTGTGCCTATTGCGGCAATTAATGCCCAGAACACACCGACATTCAAATAAGAGCTCAGCGTCATCTGACGAAAGTTCGTCAGTGGTACCAGCATACAACCAAGGGTTATCAGCAAGAATCCAAGCCACTGCTGACTGGATAATTCATGCCCTAATGCCACACTGATTGCGCCGACCATCATCACAGGCAACGCCCGAGCAATGGGATAAACCACACCCACGTCTGCATGCTTATAAGCGACAATCAAACCGACTAGATAGACCATTTGTGAAATGCCGCTAATGAACAGCAATCCCCAAAACTCGCTCGGTAATGATGTCCAGCCAATGGTCGCCAAATACCAAATCAAATAAGGGGTAAGAATGAAACATGCAGAGAAGCTGGCGGCCATGGTAAACGCGAGTCCAGAACCTGAGTTGCTTTTACCAAGGATATTCCACCCCGCATGGAGAACAGCAGAAAAAACGACGAGACCAATCGCCAACAAATCCATTTCAATGTTCCTGTCTGAATAAAATAAAGGCCCCGAGATGGAGCCTTACATAATGAGAAAATCCACTTAACGATTGAGTTCCGCCAGAGATTCAATGCTGATGGCATCGTGTCGCCAATACTCGATATCGCAATCAATTAACTCACCGTGTTGGTTGTAGTTGATGCGCTCCACTACCATCGCAGGCGTACCGGCTGTCGCGCGCAGTGCCTGAGCCATTTCACCCAACAAAGTGCTCGTTGAAATGCGGTAGCGAATCTTTTGATACGTCACGCCATAATGATCGCGGTAAATGTCCGTCAGTGAATTTGATAAATCGTAGTCCAACAGGTTCGGAAACAGCTCTGGGCGAATGTAGTTTGTTACGAATACCACTGGTCTATCTTCAAGGTATCGCACACGGTCGACTCGATACACGTCCGAGAAAGGTTGCAAGTCCAGCAAGCGTGCGGCTTGTTTGTTTGCCAACGTCCCTTTTGCTGCGACCAACTCCGTTTTTGGCACGCGATTTTGCGCTTTCGCCATGTTCGGGAAGTTCAGTGTTTGGGTTGGGTCGTAACGCAATGGCTCAGGTGAGATAAACCAACCTCGGCGATCTTCGCGATAGATTCGACCTTCCGCTTCTAGCAGTGATAAAGCTTCACGCAGAGTGACGCGTGTAGTATCGAACGACTCCGCCAACTTACGCTCTGCTGGCAGTTTTTGACGCGGCGATAGCATGCCCGCTTCAATCTGTTCAACAATCGAATCTTTAATTTTTACGTATTGCACGAAGTGTCCTTATCTTTTGCGCCAAGCTTGTGTGCGATTCTCTAACAATTTACCCAAAGTCATCTGAACAATCTTCGCAATTGCGGCAGCCATCATGATCATCACAGCCATTGCCGCTGCAGCGCCAGTTTGACCGGCATCATCCATATTCAGAATCGAGACCGAAGCCGGAATCGTATCGGTTGAGTAAAGGAATACTACCGCAGAAGTGGTGGTCAATGCATTAACAAACAAGTAAATCGCAATGTCCAAAATCGCAGGTAAGCACACAGGTAATGTCACTTTAAAGAACAACTTGTATTGAGGGAGCTTCACCGATGCCGCCGTGGCTTCAATCTCCGATGGTAACTGCTTTAGCGCTGTCAGGGCTGTCATGTGACCCACGGTGTAGTAATGCACTACCGTGTTAATTACCAAGAATGCCATGGTGCCATAAAGCACATTCAGAGGATTGTTCGCATCGTTGAAGTAAAATATGTAACCCAAGCCAAGCACCATACCCGGTACCGCCATTGGCACCACGCTAAGCATTTGCATCACCTGACGAATTGGACCAAACGCACGCCCTTTCTCAATGCAGTAAGCACCGACAAAGATGATGGCTGTACCAATAACTGCCGTCCAACCTGCCAGCGTTAGTGAGTTGAAGAATGGGCTCCAACCGTAAGTGCTCATTTCGGCAAAGTTGTAATTGTTTAGCGTCAACGCTTTGTTCCAAGGCCAGAACGTAACTAACGAGCCATACACCGCCATGCCAAGCACAGCCAGCACTGCAATAGAAATGATGCTGCAGTAGACCAAACAGATGCTGTCGCGCGCTTTATTAGGTTCTGGCTGATAAGGCACCGAGCGAGTGTCAAATAAGCTCTTTTGCTTTTTCTGTACCCAGCGGTCTGCACCAAATGCCATTACCGCAGGGAATAACAACATAATGCTGGTCACCGCCCCCATGGCAAAGTTTTGCTGTCCCACTACTTGCTTGAAGATGTCAGTCGCCAGGACGTTGTAGCTTCCACCAATCACTTTCGGCACACCAAAGTCCGTGATAACCAGCGTAAAGACCACGATAAGCGTACTGATCAAACCGTATTTCGCCGCAGGTAACGTCACCATAAAGAAGGTTTTGATGGGTGAAGTTTTCAGTGCGCGGGCTGCTTCATACAAGCGAGCATCAGAAGTGCGCAACGAAGTGGTTAAGATCATCAATGCATGAGGAAAGGTCCAGAAGATCAAACCCATCGAGATACCAATCACGCCATAAATCGAGTTTCCTAACAGCATCTCTTTCGCAATGCCTTGATTACCGAAAAGGAAGATTAAACTGATCGCCGGCAACAACGAAGGCGCAAGGATTGGCGCAGTACCTAAGATTTGGAACAAACCTTTAAACGGCATGCATGAACGAGTCAGCGCGTAGGCATAACCAAACGCAAGCACACCCACTACCGAGGTCACAATCACGCCCAAAGTGAAGGTGTTGCCCACCGACACCCACAAGCTTGAAGAAGAAAAGTACGTCGCAAAGTTGGCCAAACCAACGAATTCGCCATTGGCATTTTGCACACTCTTGGTCAACATTGCCCAAAGCGGCATTAAGATGAACAGCACCATCATGGTCGACAAGCCAGCAAGCAAACCAAACAACACAAGGTTGTCGCGGCTAACACGTCCGAGTAAGGATTTTGCTTTGTCTTGTGTGGTCAGGCTATTCATCGTCATTGTCTTCGCATCCATGTTTACACCTACGCTGCTAGCGCTTTATCAACCGAGGGCACGGCGTAACCATGCAGCCCTTCTTCAGCAAACTGGATGTAACGTACATCGCCCGCCTTGATGTTGAGTTTTTGAACCGTTTCCACAGGCACATCCACTACGATGGTTTTCGTTGAGCTGTCGTTTTGCAATACGCAATCAATGCGGAAAAACGCACCCAGAAACTCGGTAGCGGTAACTCGCACAGGTAAAGAGTTGGTGTAGTTTTCAACGAACTTGATGCTTTCAGGCCGCACCGCAAGGTCGAAGCGGTCACCACGTTGGATCTTACGATTGGTCAAGCTTGGCGCTGGCATCAAGGTTTCGGCAATGCGTACTTGGGAGTCCGTTGCGACTGAGGTTTCAATAAAGTTCATGCTGCCGACAAACTCAGCGACAAAGCGCGTTGCTGGTTGTTGGTAGATCTCTTGAGGTGTACCGACTTGCTCAATCACGCCATGGTTCATCACCACAATGCGATCCGCCATCGACAGCGCTTCGTCCTGATCGTGCGTAACCATAATGGTGGTGATGCCAAGCTTACGTTGCAGCTTACAAATCTCGTCACGTAAGTGAACACGTACTTTTGCATCTAGCGCTGACCGCGGCTCATCAAGTAACAGTAGACCCGGTGACAACGCCAATGCACGAGCCAAAGCAACACGCTGCTGCTGACCACCAGAAAGTTGGTTAGGGAATTTCTCGCCAGAGGTTGAAAGACCAATGGTTTCTAACCAGTAATCCACTTTCTCTAGCGCTTCTTTGGTCGACATACCTTGGTTCTTCAAACCCACCGCAATGTTCTCTTGCACAGTTAGGTTCGGAAACAAAGCGTAAGATTGGAAGACGATGCCGAAATCGCGCTTCTCTGGTGGTAGGAATGTGGTCTCTTGACCGTTTTGAAAAATCGCACCAGACGTTGGCAAGTCTAAACCGGCAATGGCACGTAGCAGAGTGGTTTTACCGCAGCCAGAAGGGCCAAGAAAACAAACGAACTCGCCCTTTTCAATCGCTAGCGAGATTTTCTTTAATGCAGTGAACTGTCCGAATTGCTTCACTACATTTTCGATATTTAGGTAATGTTGGTTAGTTGACATAACACACGCTCCAAATGGTATATACCAACTTTAGTTTTGGAATATTACGTTCCAATGACAAATTTATAGCCAGAAGATGACAAATAGATGAACGCCCTCGATATTAAACGCTTAAATCTAAACTCATCTTGAAATACGGAATGTCTGATTTATAAAAGCGCTCGCCCTCCTTCTGTAATCCAAACTTCTGATAAATTTTCAATGCCGACTCACGCGCATCGCACCAGAATACCTCTGCGTTAAACGCCTTAGCATCATCAATCATCGTCTCCAACATTCGAGAGCCGATCCCTTTCCCTTGTTGACTTGAAGACACCGCAAACTTCCTTAGTCTTGCTGCGCCATTGTTGAAGAAGACTGACGCCACACCCACCAGCTCTCCGTTCACATAACTCCCGTAATGATAGCCAGTTTCATCTTCATCAACCTTGCAAAACTCAATGCTTTTGCTTGGCCATAAAACCTGCTGTCGAAGCGGCAGTGTCTGCTCCGCATTAATACGTTGGATTTCCATGCACTTCCTCTTTTCTACCTGAGTATCCGGCCACTAATGTGCCTCTACTTTTCGCAAGATGCAAAAAAGGAGAGCAACCGCTCTCCTTTGACAATCGGATTTGTCGTAACCCTTATGATTTTGGCTCTGATTTCGCGTCAAATTTCTCAGACCATGCCGTTAGAATCTCTGCACGCTTACTACCCATTTGCGCAAAGTCCATCTTCGCCATGTTCTCTTGAACATTAGGGAAGTTAGACACAGTAGCTTTCACTTCTTTATGTGCAACCACTGGGTACATTTCTACGTAAAGCTCGTTTGCCGCTTTAGAGATTGACCAGTCGACAACACGTTTCGCTGCATCCGACTCTTTTACTAGACCAACGGCTTCTGATTCCCAACCGATGCCTTTTGGTGTGATCACCGCTAGTGGCGCGCCTTGTGTTTTCAACTTCGCGCCGCGGCTTGCCATCGAAATACCGATAGCCACTTCACCCATACCCGCTTGAACACATGGCTTAGAGCCAGAGTGCGTGTAGTGTGCAATGTTCTTATCTAGGTCACGCATGTAGTTCCATGCCTGATCTTCACCCATGTTTTGTAGCCAAGCAGAAACCTGCATGTAGCCAGTGCCTGAAGACGCTGGGTTCGGCATTGCAATGTGACCTTTGTAAACCGGCTTCGTTAGGTCTTCCCAAGACGTTGGTTTCGGTAGGTTAAGTTGTTTCGCTACCGCTTCGTTGAAACAAACTGCGTTAAAGAACGCATCGTTACCGAACCAAGCTTGGTTTGATTGAGGGTCGTTTAGGTTCGCGTGCAGCTCTTCCAAACCTTTTGGTGTGTAAGGCTTAAGAAGACCCTCATCTTTAAGCAGTGCCATTGACGAGCCAGCAAGACCCCAAACCACTTCCGCTTGAGGGTTGTTCTTTTCTGCCAGCAATTTCGCCGTCATGATACCGGTGGAATCGCGAACCCACTTAATCTTGATATCTGGGTTATCTTTCTCAAACGCAGACTTGTATTTCGCAAGAATGTCAGTTTCGAAAGCGGTGTAAACCGTGACTTCCTGTGCTGCCATTGCATTCGTAGCTAGCAGAGAGACAAGTGCAGCCAGCGATCCTTTCATCAAACGGTTTTTCATCATTTTCTCCAGTTAATTTGGCTAAGTTTTCATTTGGTCTGTACCAGTTGACGATATACACCCTACTGAGCCTTTGTGACGAATTCATGACCATTAAATGGCAGTTTTACGAAAATTATCGATGAATAATCGTTCAATTGATCCGCCATTTTCTGGATATTAAAGTTTTATGAAATTGGAGATTCGCCTATTTACTGCCCTTTTCTTCCTCGCTAGAGTGAACTTGAAATTTGGTGTAGACCAATTAGCCTATTCTGATGGAAATCGAGATGAAAAACGAATACCTACTACTGACTCCAGGTCCTCTATCTACTTCTGAAACAGTACGTGAAGCCATGCTAAAAGACTGGTGTACTTGGGATGATGAATACAACAAAGACATTGTAGAAGTGATCCGCACTAAGCTTGTAAAACTGGCGACGGAGCAAGACGGCTACACCAGCGTACTAATGCAAGGTAGCGGCACCGCATCAGTCGAAGCAACGATTGGCAGTGCCATTGGCAAAGATGGAAAATTGTTGGTTGTCGACAACGGTGCTTACGGTGCGCGTATCGCTCAGATCGCTGATTACCTAAATATTCCATGCCATGTAGTTTCCCCAGGCGAAACATCACAGCCACACTTGAACGAGGTGGAAACTGCATTGGCATCGGATCCTGCGATCACACACGTGGCGATTGTTCACTGTGAGACAACCACTGGCATGCTGAATCCAATTGAGGCATTTGCTTCTGCGGCAAAAGCACACGGTAAAGTCGTGATTCTCGATGCCATGTCGAGCTTTGGTGGCATTCCTATCGATATCGCAGAGCTAGGCATCGATTTTATGATCAGCTCTGCAAACAAATGTATTCAAGGCGTACCGGGTTTTGGCTTTGTGATTGCGAAACAAACTGAGCTAGAAAAGTGCCAAGGTCAGGCGCGTTCTTTGAGCCTTGATCTTTACGACCAGTGGCACTGTATGGAAGTGAACCACGGCAAATGGCGTTTCACGTCTCCAACGCACACAGTTCGCGCTTTCTATCAAGCATTGCTAGAACTGGAACAAGAAGGCGGCATTGAGGCTCGTCATCACCGTTACCAAACTAACCAGAAAACACTGGTTGCAGGAATGCGTTCTCTGGGGTTCGAACCACTACTGAGTGATGACCTTCATTCGCCAATCATCACTTCTTTCTACTCTCCGACGCACAGTGATTACCAGTTCAAAGCGTTCTACACACGTTTAAAAGAGCAAGGTTTTGTGATTTATCCGGGTAAGGTATCGAACGCAGATTGCTTCCGTATCGGCAACATTGGCGAAGTTTACCCAGCAGATATCGAGCGCTTAATCGGTGCGATTGAAAAAGCCATGTACTGGCAAGTTGCTTAAAGCAGCCTTCTGATTGAGAGAGCGTTATGACTCAGAATATCAAACCGACCCATTTCCGCAGCGAAGGTGATGTCAACACGACACCAGCGCGCCAAGCTTGGAATGCATCGATGGACGACGAACGCACGCAAGCTTTGTTGAAGCGTGATTCGGAGGTCTTTCTTCATCAAGCCATGTCAACGCCTTGCTTAGATACCTTGGAAGCAGCAGAAGGCATCTACATCCAAGATGCTACCGGCAAAAAGTACATGGATTTCCATGGCAATAACGTCCACCAGTTGGGCTACGGTCACCCGCATGTGATGAAACGCGTGCAAGAGCAAATTGCCAAACTGCCGTTTTCACCACGTCGTTTTACCAACGAGACCGCGATTGAATGTGCCGAAAAGCTCACCCAAATCTGTGGCGGTGAATTGAATCGTGTGCTGTTTGCTCCAGGTGGCACATCTGCGGTTGGCATGGCACTTAAACTAGCGCGCCACATCACGGGCAACTACAAGGTGGTGTCGTTGTGGGACTCCTTCCACGGTGCATCGTTGGATGCCATCTCAGTGGGTGGCGAAGCGTGTTTCCGCCAAGGCATGGGACCATTAATGGCAGGTGTTGAACGCATCCCACCAGCCGTATCTTACCGTGGTGCTTTCCCAGTAGAGGACGGCAGCGACGTGCATTACGCCGATTACCTCGAATACGTGATTGAGAAAGAAGGCGGCGTGGGCGCATTTATCGCAGAAGCGGTTCGCAACACGGATGTTCAAGTGCCGAGTAAAGCCTACTGGAAACGCATTCGAGAAATCTGTGACAAACACAATGTCATGTTGATCATCGACGACATCCCGAATGGCATGGGTCGCAGCGGAGAATGGTTTACCTACCAAGCCTACAACATCGAGCCAGATATGCTCTGCATCGGTAAAGGCTTGGGTGGTGGCTTAGTACCTATCGCAGCCATGGTCACCAAAGACAAGTACAACACCGCCGAGCAAATCTCCATGGGTCATTACACTCATGAGAAAAGCCCTATCGGTTGTGCTGCGGCACTGGCAACCATGGAAGCCATTGAGCAAGACGGCTTGCTAGATAAAGCCAAAGCTGACAGCCAGTTCATGCGTGAAAAGCTGCTAGAGATGAAAGCCAAATACCCAGTGATTGGTGATGTGCGTGGCATCGGCATGTTGTGGGGCATTGAACTGGTCACTGACCACGAAAGCAAAGCACGCGCGTATGACGAAGCGGAAGCTGTGCTGTACCAATGCCTCAACAACGGCGTGAGCTTCAAAGTATCGCAAGGTAACGTGATTCAACTCAGCCCACCGCTGATCATTACTCGCGAACAACTGACAGAAGCGTTGGCGATATTCGAAGAAGCCATCGCCAAAGTATGCAAAGACTTTAACTACTTCTAACCTCAACAAAAACCAATTTATCCTGAGCGCAGTTCCAACGTGTAGGCAAGCGCTCTGGCAAGCAAGAAAAAGGATTGAACATGAGCAACTCACCAATTCAAGCAGTGATCTTTGACTGGGCTGGCACTATCGTCGATTTCGGCTCTTTCGCGCCAACCAGCATCTTTGTGGAAGCGTTCAAGCAAGGATTTGATTTCGAAATCGACCTTGAAGAAGCGCGCGAACCAATGGGGCTTGGTAAGTGGGATCACATCCAAGCGGTGGGTCGCATCCCTGCGGTTGATAAGCGTTGGAATGAGAAGTTTGGTCGCTCAATGACCAGCGAAGACATCGACGCTATCTACGCAGCATTCATGCCTCTACAAAAAGCAAAAGTGGCTGACCATGCAGACCCAATCCTTAATGCGATTGAAGTTGTGAACGGTCTGAAAGACAAAGGCATCAAGATCGGTTCTTGTTCTGGTTACCCTCGCGAAGTGATGGACGTACTGATTCCAGTGGCAGCGGATTACGGCTACAAACCGGATTACGTAGTAGCAACGGATGACCTGCCGCAAGGTGGTCGCCCAGCACCATTTATGGCACTGAAAAACGTGATTGAGCTGAATGTAACGGACGTTAATACGTGCATCAAAGTGGATGACGCCGCACCGGGCATCGATGAAGGTCATAACGCTGGTATGTGGACCGTTGGTCTATTACTTTCTGGTAACGAAGCAGGTCTAACGTTTGAAGAATACCAAGCCGCGGACGAAGCAACACTTAATGCCGCTCGTGAAAAAGCGCGTGCAAAATTGCTAAAGAGCTCGCCGCATTACCTCATCGACACCATTGCTGACTTCCCAGAAGTGGTTGCAGATATCGAACGTCGCCTAGCAGCAGGTGAGCGTCCTTAGCCGATAGTCACTATTCTCACGCATAAAAAAACCTCTCGGCATTGAGAGGTTTTTTGTATCGCGTTTTGTTTCTAACCAAATCAAATTAGTTGATCGCAGTACTCGCTCGGCGTTTTAGCTTAAAGCCCATGTCCGTTGCGTGCTCTACAGGCTCACCTTTAATGGCTTGCAGTAACTTGTCTGCAGCTTTCGTCCCCATGCGTTCGTAGTCGAATTCCGCACAGGTCAAACTTGGATAGGCGTGCTCACCCATGGAAGAACCTTCCAAACAGATAATCGCAATGTCGGTCGGGACTTTCAGCACTCGGCGGTGACACTCAAACAACGCGCCAATCGCAATCTCTTCATGGCTACATACCAAAGCATTCAAACTTGAATCGCGCAGCAATAGCTTTGCCAACCCTTCCGCACCCAATTGTGAAGATGGTGCTTCGTGCGTGGTTAAGAAATGATCCGGCGCAAGATAGTTCTCAATCATCGCGCTTTGCCAGCCGTGTAGCTTACGTTGCAAAGTGGAGTGATCGCCACGCGCACCAATGAAGCCCACGTTCTTGAAGCCTTGTTCAATCACATGCTTGGTACAGGCTTTACCCACCTCAAAATGGTCAACGCCGATATTGAGATAACTGGCTTTCGAACTTAACTCTGCAATTTCCAATACTGGCGTGTTCGAGGCTTCCAAAAGCTGATTGGTTCGCTGGCTGTGTTCATTACCAAACAACACCACTCCCGCTGGGCGGCTCTCAAGAAATGTCGAAAGCAGTTTCTCTTCTTGCTCTACCGAGTAATCACTGTAGCCAAGCAGCAACTGATAACCCGCTTTGTTCAACGCTTGTTGAAAGCTCGGTAAGAAAAGCGCGCACGCTTTTTCAAACAGGGAAGGAATGATAAGAGCGATGGAGTAACTTTCAGCAGACGCTAAAGCCCCTGCCGCTTTATTCGGGATATAGCCGAGCTCATCAACCACTTGTTGAATCTTTTCTCTCAGCTTGTCAGATACTAGCTCGGGCGTTCGTAATGCTCTCGACACCGTCATGGTGCCTACGCCGGCTTTTTTAGCGACGTCCGCCAAGGTGACATTGCCAGTACTTCTTCGTTTGCGAGGTTCGCTCATTGTTTTTATTTAGTGTTCTCTATTTTCTGCCGCGACATCTTACCACAGCGTTTTAGTGGTTTTGATATTAGCGCATTAGAAGTCGATCACAAGCATATGAAACTCGGATGACTGATAAAAATGGTAGCGCTATCACAATTTATGATAGCGCTACCATTTGTGATCATTCTCAGGTTTTTCTGACAAATTGATCGATAAAGTACCCATCAACAAAACAACAAACCGGAAAGATCCAATGCTACGTGAACTGATTACCTCTGATGTGATTCGCATCCATTCTGATGCTACTGACTGGAAAGATGCGGTGAGTAAATCCTGTGAAGCACTGATTGAAAATGGCGCGATTGAGCCAAGCTACGTGGACGCTATTTACCGCTCACACGAAGAGCTCGGTCCTTACTACGTGGTAGGTCCTGGTATGGCAATGCCACACGCTCGCCCTGAAGATGGCGTTAACCGTTTGTCTCTTGCCATCACAGTGATTCAAAACGGCGTGAACTTCGATTCTGAAGGTAACGACCCAGTGAAAATGCTGGTTACGCTAGCCGCGACAGACAGTAACTCGCACGTGGATGCGATTTCTAAACTGGCTGAGTTGTTTATGAATGAAGAGCATGTAGAAGCCATCTGCACCGCTCAAAACACACAAGATGTTCTCGCGATCATCGAAAAATACTAACTCCTGATGTGCCCTTAAAAAATGGGCATACACCCCTATAAAAAGAAAAGGTCTGAATTATGAAAATTATGGTTGTTTGCGGTCACGGTCTTGGTACTAGCCTAATGATGGAAATGAGCATCAAAGGCATCGTGAAAGAATTGAATGTAAACGCAGAAGTGGATCATATCGATCTAGGTTCTGCAAAAGGTACGGATTGCGACATATTCATCGGTACTAACGACATCGTTGAACAGTTGAACGCACTTGGCGTTGAACCACGCATCGTTGCGCTTGATAACATGGTCGACAAAGTGGCAATGAAAGAGCGTCTATCTGTAGCACTTCAAGAGCTTGGCGCTCTATAAGGTGGCGTTATGGAATTTTTCAGTTTCTTAATGAACGATGTCCTATCAGAGCCAGCGGTTCTGGTAGGTCTTATCGCCCTAATCGGCTTAATTGCCCAGAAAAAACCGGTCACCGAGTGCATTAAAGGCACGGTAAAAACCATTCTTGGTTTCATCGTGCTTGGCGCGGGTGCGGGTCTGGTTGTAACTTCTCTGGGTGACTTTGCGACGATTTTCCAACACGCGTTCGGCATCACTGGCGTGGTTCCAAACAACGAAGCTATCGTCTCTATCGCGCAAGAAGCGTTTGGTAAAGAGATGGCGATGATCATGTTCTTCGGTATGTTAGTGAACATCTTGATCGCTCGCTTCACGCCATGGAAATTCATCTTCCTAACAGGTCACCACACGCTATTTATGTCGATGATGGTAGCGGCGATCCTTGCTTCTAGCGGCATGAAAGGTGTTCCACTGATCGCGCTTGGCTCTCTGGTTGTGGGCTCTGTGATGGTGTTCTTCCCTGCGATTGCTCACAAGTACATGAAGCAAGTAACAGGTTCTGACGACGTTGCGATTGGTCACTTCTCTACCCTTTCTTACGTACTAGCGGGCTTTATTGGCAGCAAGTTCGGTAACAAAGAACACTCTACTGAAGAGATGAACGTACCTAAGAGCTTGTTGTTCCTACGTGATACGCCTGTAGCAATCTCGTTCACCATGGGCATCATCTTTATGGTGACGTGTATCTTTGCTGGCGGTGACTTTGTACGCGAAGTTAGCGGTGGTAAGCACTGGTTCATGTTCGCGCTGATGCAATCCATCACATTCGCCGGTGGTGTGTACGTTATCCTTCAAGGTGTACGTATGGTTATCGCAGAAATCGTTCCGGCGTTTAAAGGCATCTCAGACAAACTAGTACCAAACGCGAAACCTGCGCTTGATTGTCCGGTTGTATTCCCATACGCACCAAACGCAGTATTGGTTGGCTTCCTATCGAGCTTTGCGGCGGGTCTTTTGGGTATGTTCCTACTTTACGTGATGGGGCTTACTGTGATTATCCCTGGTGTCGTTCCACACTTCTTTGTAGGTGCAGCGGCAGGTGTATTTGGTAACGCTACAGGTGGTCGTCGCGGTGCAATCTTGGGTGCTTTTGCACAAGGTCTACTGATTACCTTCCTACCAGTATTCCTAATGCCAGTACTGGGTGACCTAGGCTTTGCTAACACGACCTTTAGTGACGCAGACTTCGGCGCCGTTGGTATCCTACTGGGTCTGATTGTTCGTTAAGTAGTTAGTCTGAATATGACTAGCTGATAACTGACTTGATTGATGCGGGAATAGGCTCATCGGCATCAATCCTAAAGAGTCTCTAGTCATAGCAAGCGACTGACTTTAGAAGAACCGGAGCATGAAAGAAAACAAACGCCCCTTACGTGAGGGGCGTTTTTCTTTTTGGCACTATCTCAAGGAAGTTTGGCTTATTGAAGCGTAGTTCCGTTAGATAGCAGCTTTCTTGTCGGCTCTTGCTCGGTGTATTCGACCGCATCATGTTCCGCGAGTTTATCGACTTCCGCCTGTCCACCCACGACAACCAAGACGTGTTGTTTCACCAGAGCGTCGACCACTTCAATGTTGTGCTGACGAAGAAGCGCTCTCACTTCGCTCTCTTTCCCTTCATGATACTTAACAAAGTAACGTGCAGGTTGCTGCTCGGCTTGATCTTGGCGTTCATCCACGAGAGGAAATCCTTGATTGTTTGCCAAGCTGCTTGAGCTCAGTCCGATTGCCAATAGTGCGGTAGCGCCTACCGCAGACAAAGAAAGTAAGGTCAACTTCTTCATAGCCACTCCTTATTGAAAGGTCAGAGTCCAACTGTTGATGGTGCCTGTGTCTCTTCTGGCACTGTCCACCGCTTTTAGTTCCCATGTACCTTGCGATTCAAAACCAGAAAAATCCGCTTGGAACGTGTTTTTTATATCGTTAGCGCTGCCGCCGGTATTATTGTGAAGTACAACTTCTCCACCAGTCGGTGACGTTAAAGTCACTCGTAGATCACCGATGTAAGTGTGGCTAATATCAACGTCAATACTTACTGTGCCTGAATCACCAGAGCGTTCGACTTCTACTGCACTGATTGCGCCAGAAGATTTATTATCTGGAATCGCAACAGGGCTGGTATTTGAGAAGCTAGAGTCCGAAGAGCTACCACCATCAGGTCCATTACAGCCAGCGTCCAAGAACAGCTTAGCCGCTTCAGCATTAACTAGGCCGTGGCCAGTACGGTTGTCTCGACCAGCAACATCAATATCTGTTGCAGTTTTCACTAGGGCATTACGTACTTGCGCTGCTGTACAGGTTGGGTGGTAACTCCACACCAAGCCAGCTACGCCCGTTACGTGCGGTGTCGCCATTGATGTACCATTGTAGTACTCGTAATCTTCACCAGAGGTTGTTGCAACAGTAATTTCCTGACCAACATACCCCAACAGCTCTTGACCAAATGCACGATCAACCGTTACCGAAACCATACGATAAGCGTTGTTTGTGTCTACCAAGAATGGGTTTTGTAAACCAGGTAGTTCAGAGTTGCTGTATACGATTGCAGCTCGCGCACCCGCATTGTAACAAGCCTGAACCGCATCCACTTCAGGGTAGTTTCCTGAAGACTGGTTACCAATACGCTCAGTCAAACAAATTTTGCCCGACATATCACCACAGTTGACGTTACCGCCAGATACATCACAGCTATCTAGCGTTGCCGTTACTGAACCAGCGATTGGATCCGGAACATACGAAGAACCGTTATTGATCAAACGATTGTGAGGAACAATCCCACGATCAAACTGACTGACACCATTCAAGGTAATATCAGAAAGTTTACCTTCACCTACCGTAACCGTTGATAAGATCGCCACACCCGGGCCTGAGATCTCAACTTGATTAGTAGATTGTGAGAACGCTGCATGATCATTTTGATTATCAACAGCCGCAACAGACATCACTGAGTCATAAGAAGCTGGATAGCTGTGCGCTGTATTGCCATCATTACCCGCTGCGGCGATCAATAGAATGCCTTGATCGTAAATATTTTGCAGTGCATTTTGCTCAGTTCGGCTTGATTGACTACCACCAAGGCTCATGTTCACAACGTTAGCACCATTATCGGCACAGGTTTGGATTGCTTTAACAAGCCCAGATGAGTAACCCCAACCCGATTCGTTAAATACTTTCACGATGTGCAAATTCACATTCTGGTTTGGCATCACACCCTTTACACCTTCGGTGTTGGCAATCGCAGCAATCGTACCCGCGACGTGAGTACCGTGGGCATTGTTGTTACCCGGATCACTCCATGATCCCGTACCACTATCGTTAGTACCAGCAACGCGGTTACCGCTTAGGTCGTTGTGCGAAATGTCGTACCCTGAATCGATAATACATACAGTGCGATTACCCGCATTGAAGTCGGCTAGCAGTTGAGCATTAACCGCTTCATATCCCCATGGGGTCGTTTCGCTGAGCAAATAGCGAGGTGGATCGACTTCCACGTATTCCACATCACTACGGTTGCGAAGCGGCTCTAAGTCATCGCCATCCAATTCAACGCTGTAAATGGCGCGATTGCCCAGTTTTTCCACCTTACGTGCCTTCACCTGTTCTAGAACAGACTCCTGCGCGATTCGTGGCCCCCAGAATGAGTTACCCCCCATTGAAGAACGGCTGACTGCATCTTCTTTGAATTTGACGATGTACTTCGTCGGTAACTTAGATTCATCAAATCCCATTGGTGGAGCCGCAAACGCTGACATCGAAGTGGTCAGTGCTATTGCTACGGCAGACAACGAAAATAAGCCTTGTTTTTTACTTGTTGTGTAGTGCATTTGCCCTATTCCTTATTTGAGCTAATTTTTATTCACTATATTCTCATGAAAAGTCATCATCATGATGTTTACATGAGAACTTCAGCTATAGTTTACAGAGCAAAAATGCCAAACAATTTGTTTCATGAATATACAAATTTGTACAAAAGATCATTCAATAAACACTTTAAGTTAACATCAAAAATCACCGACAAAACCTTATAAAGCAATTACTTAATTAACAAAAAGTGAATGTTAAATTAATGTTAGTGAGTAATTATTCTAAATATCACCCATTTAATCGATTGCTATGCTGAATGGATTTTTTGACCGTGGTGCCAAAACTGAAATATTGAATATTTAGTTGTTGACTGTCTTGAGCATTTACTCAGAATTAGAAGGTTTAGTGAGAAAAATTCTCATCTAAATACTGTTATAGCCGAGCGTATTCACGCATTCGGAACAATAACCATTACAAGAAGAGTGAATGATGAAAAAAACAATCACACTATTAACTGCATTACTTCCGCTTGCCTCCGCCATTGCAGAGGAGCCAACTTTATCACCAGCAATGGTTTCTGCGGCTGAAGTGGTTAGCGCGCAAGAAAATCAAACTTATACGTACGTTCGATGCTGGTATCGTACGAGCCACTCTAAGGACGATGCGGCTACCGATTGGAAATGGGCAAAAAACCAAGATGGTAGTGACTTCACTATCGATGGCTATTGGTGGAGCTCTGTTTCATTTAAAAACATGTTCTACACCAATACCTCACAAAACGTAATTCGTCAGCGTTGTGAAGAAACACTAGATCTAGCGAACGAGAACGCAGACATTACATTTTTTGCTGCTGACAATCGTTATTCTTATAACCACACGATCTGGAGCAATGATGCTGCAATGCAACCAGATCAGATAAACAAAGTAGTGGCTTTAGGCGATAGCTTGTCTGATACAGGCAACATCTTTAACGCGTCCCAATGGCGCTTTCCTAACCCGAATAGCTGGTTCTTGGGTCACTTCTCAAACGGTTTTGTTTGGACGGAATACGTTGCTAAAGCCAAAAACTTACCGCTATACAACTGGGCAGTTGGTGGCGCAGCAGGTGAAAACCAATACATCGCGCTAACTGGTGTCGGCGAACAAGTTTCTTCTTACTTAACCTACACAAAGCTGACGAAGAACTACAACCCTGCTAACACATTGTTTACGTTAGAGTTTGGTTTAAATGATTTCATGAACTACAACCGTAGCGTGCCGGAAGTAAAAGCGGATTACGCTGAAGCTCTGATTCGTTTAACAGACGCTGGCGCTAAGAACTTCATGTTGATGACACTGCCTGATGCAACCAAAGCACCACAGTTCAAATACTCAACACAGGAAGAAATTGAAACGATTCGTGCGAAAGTATTGAAAATGAACGAGTTCATCAAAGCACAAGCGATGTACTACAAAGCCCAAGGCTACAACATCGCATTGTTTGATACACACGCACTGTTTGAGAAGTTAACCTCGGCACCAGAAGAACACGGTTTCGTAAATGCAAGCGACCCTTGCTTAGACATCAACCGTTCATCCTCTGTTGACTACATGTACACTCACTCATTACGTTCTGAATGTGCAGCATCTGGCGCAGATAAGTTCGTGTTCTGGGATGTGACTCACCCAACCACAGCAACGCATCGTTATGTGGCTGAAAAAATGTTAGAAAGCAGCAATAACTTAGAAGAGTTTCGCTTTTAATAAGCCGTTGTTGTTCATTGCAAGTTAATCTGCATAAAAATGACCACGATGCTTCGTGGTCATTTTTTATCGATATCGACCCCCGATAACGGGTTTATTTGAGCTCGCTTAGTTCAAGCCGTTGATTTAGAGACGTTGACTTTGAGCAGCCTCATTCAGCTTTCTGTTTTTGGTACGTTACCGCGGAAGCTGTCCACCATAATAGAGATCAACGTCTTTAAGGTTACATCATCACTACGGTATGAGTAGGCTCGTATACCCGTAAACTGAACCTGGAACAACTGAGCAAGAAGCAATGTATCCTGAGCTTCAATTTCGCCATTCTCGATTGCTCGCTCAAACAGCTTTGCAAGAAAAGATTCAAATTGGTTTGCTAAGCTGTTTGTTTGATTGCGCAGCGCATTAAAATCCTCAGCAAATTCACTTGCTGATTTGACTAACATGCACACTTCACTGGGATTGGAGTCTCGCTGATTGATAACCACATCAATCGCGAAAGCTTCTATTGCATCTAGAACCGTTGTGTTCTGAGCTAAATGCAACTCAAACAGGGCTTGTAAGTTCGCAACGTACATTTTTAGCGCTTCACAATATAGCCCCTCTTTTGACCCAAACGTCGCATAAATACTTCCAGGACGCAGATTAACGCTATCTTGTAAATCACGTGTAGATGTTGCATGAAAACCTTTCTTCCAGAATAGATCCGAGGCGGCTTTCACCACTTCATCACGTTGGAATTTCTTTGTATTCGCCATGAGCAATTATCAATTTTGAACATATGCTCAATTTTATATTGAGCGACCGCTCAAAATCAACTATCCTGTTCTTGCCTAATTCGCTCATATCCAACTACAGGAGATTTAAACATGGCAGAATTTAAACTGTATACCGCAGAAAACGCACCCGAAGGATCAAAGCATCTGATTGAAAATTCAGTCAAAGCGTTTGGCATGCTACCAAATCTTCATGCTGTTATGGCTGAAGCGCCAACCTTGCTTGAGGGTTATCAAGTTGTGCATGAGCTCTTTCAACAAACATCATTTAACGCAGAAGAATTGACCGTCGTATGGCAAACCATCAACGTTGAACATGGTTGTCACTACTGCGTTCCTGCTCATAGTGCGATCGCGGCGTCAATGAAAGTGGATCAGGAGATTGTCGATGCTCTCGTCAACCAAACACCATTGGCAGACGAAAAACTTGAAACACTACGAGAAACAACGCTTCAAATGGTGCGTCAACGTGGTGTAGTGGAAGAGTCTCAGATAGAGAAATTCTTTGCGGCAGGTTACGGACAGCAGCAACTGCTTGAAATTGTTCTTGGTCTAGCGCAAAAAGTGATGAGTAACTACACCAATCACCTAGCAGACACCCCGGTTGATGCACCTTTCAAGAAGTTCGCCAAGTAACTTAAGCTTTTATTACTGGTCCCATTCATGGGACCAGTAATACCTTCAAAAAAGGCTTTGTTGCATGGCGCTTCGCTAGTGTGAGCTGACACCTAATTACAACGGCGCAACGTCGGCTCCTCCTAAAGACTGGTAAAGCGTAACCTGAGTGAGAAACTGGTTGTAGCGGTTCTCCAACAAAGAAGCTTGTGCGTTTCTGGTGTCTTCTTGAGCATTCAAATAGTCCATGATCGATGTCGAGCCATACTGATACCGCGCGGCATATATGGACTCAGCGGCACTTGCGGCATCATATTGTTCTTGTAAACGCGCCGCCTGATACTTCAATTTCTCGCGTGCCGACAAGGCATTTTCGACATCTTGGAATGCGGCGTACAACACTTGGCGATAACTTACAATAGCCGATTGATAGTCTAAATCGGCAATGGCTTGGCTATTTTTCATCTCATTCCACTGCAAAAACGGCAACGTCATATCTGCACCTAAACTGCCGATCGGGTTGGAAAGCAGGTCTTTGAGCGCTTGTGACGATCCACCCAAAGCCCCAGTGAGCGTCAGCTTAGGCAAGTAGTCCAAATCTGCTGCGTCTTTATTTGCTAGCGCGGCTTTGACGTCATAAATCGCGGCTTTAATGTCGGGTCTGCGGATCAATAAATCAGACGGAGCACCAACACTCAACGATGGCATATCGCCTTCAGGCAGCATTTGGATGTTTGCACTGATGCTCTTCGGCGGTTGATTGAACAAAATCGCAAAGGCGTTGTTTGCCTCAAGTAAACTCTGTTCAAACTCACTTTGCTGCGCTTGTAAGCTTGCCAACGTACGTTTGGCTTCAAGCACATCTAACTGATCCACAGCGCCAAGTTGGTACTGTTTTTCAATCAATTGTAGCGTTTGAGCTGCGTCTACCACATTACGCTGGCTGAGGTTTAAGTGCTGTTGCAGATAGCCGATTTGCCAATATAGCGATGCCGTCGTTGCTACCAAACTTTGTGCGGTCGCCTCGCGATCTTGTTGACTTGCCATCGCCGACCACTTGGCTTGGTCAACGTCTGCCGAGATTTTTCCCCATAAATCCAACTCGTAATTGACGGATAAGTTAGTGCTGTAACTATCTGCCGATTCCCCGCTATCAAGAGATTTTTGAACTTGTCCTGATGTGGAAGAACTCAACGTAGGGAAAAGGTCATCTTGCGCTAAACCCAGCTGTAAACGCGCTTTCTTTAGCGTTAGCGTTGCCAGCGTCAAATCGTTATTTTGAGCCAACACCTGAGTAATGTATTGATTAAGAGTTGGGTCGTTAAACGCCAACCACCAAGGATCCATACTGACATCACCCGCAACATGCATCTGTTGCCAATTTGCAGGCACTTGCACCTCAGGAGCTTGATAGTCGCTACGCATAAGCGAACCACAACCTGACAACCACACTGCGCTTAAGGCAGCCGCGACCAATCGAGTCTTGAATTTCATTGTGTTACTCATTTTTAGTCTCTCGCTAGCGCTTCTATCGGGTCGAGTTTGGCGGCATTGCGAGCGGGTAAAAAGCCGAAAGCGATGCCAATCAACGTTGAGCAAATAAACGCCCAGATGATCGAGTTCATTGAGTAAATCATTTGGAAGCTGCTGCCAGATGTACTGAATGAAAAACCAATCAAAAACGCCAACCCAATACCAGCAATACCACCACACAAACACACTAGTACCGCTTCAATCAAAAACTGACGCAAAATATCCGCTTGCCGCGCCCCCACTGCCATTCGCACACCGATCTCTTTCGTGCGCTCTGTCACCGACACCAACATGATGTTCATTACGCCAATTCCGCCGACAATTAGGGAGATCACCGCAATCGCTGAGATCAGTAACGTCATGGTGGCGGTGGTTTTCTCGATGCTCTGACGAATGGTGTCAGTGTTAATCGTGAAGAAATCTTCTGTACCGTGACGCATTTTTAACAAGTTGATGATGCTCTGTTCTACCGCTGCGCTTGGGGCGTTCTCATCAATCCGTACAGTAATGCCGTTGAGGTAACGTTGTCCCATCATTCGTCCCGACATGGTGGTGTATGGCACCCAAATTTTCAGCGCGTCGCTGTTGCCAAACGCGTCTTCTTTTTTCTGCGTGACACCCACAATACGCACTGGCAATGAACCAAGAAAAATCACTTCACCAATCGGATTTCTATCCGCAAACATTTCCTTTCTGGTGTTGTCATCAATCACTGCTTCTTGGGCGAGTGAGTTCACGCTCTCTTCATCCCAAAACTGACCTTTGGCGATCTCATAACCGCGCACACGGAAATAATCTTCCCCAACCCCTTCCACAGACGCGGTTGCATCCTGATTGGCGTAACGCACGGTTAAGCTGTTGGATAAAGACGGCGTGACACTGTCGACAAAAGGTAGACTCTCCAACGATTTAGCATCGTTGGCGGTTAGCGTTTTCACTCGTCCGGATCGGCGGTCACCAAACCCTTTGCCCGGCCTGACATCAATGGTGTTTGTTCCCATGGATGAAATATTCGACAAAATTTGCTGTTGTGAACCATTACCTAGTGCCACCACGGAAACCACCGAAGCTATACCAATAATGATGCCGAGCATGGTCAAAAACGTGCGCATTCTGTGGCTAGACATCGCCAGCAGCGCCATTTTGAGCGCGTCAATAAAACTGTCCCACTTCCACCACTTACTGGCGACTTGCGCTGGGCGATGAAAAGACGCGCTCGGTGTCTGTACTGCTTGCTCATTGATTACAACTTGTGCATTTGGCGTATCTGCAATGATTTCACCATCTTTGATTTCAATGATGCGATCCGCAAAGTTCGCCACGTTCATATCATGAGTCACTAAGATGATCGTATGCCCAAGTTGATGCAACTCTGTAAGCAGTGCCATCATCTCTTGCCCACTGTGACTGTCTAATGCGCCAGTGGGCTCATCGGCGAGAATCACCTCACCACCGTTCATCAGTGCACGAGCAACACTCACGCGCTGTTGCTGGCCACCACTCAGTTGGCTGGGCTTGTGAGTCAAACGATCTTCCAGCCCCAAGCGAGCCAATAGTGACTGCGCTCGCTCCGTTCTTTGACGATGAGGAACTCCCGCGTAAACCGCAGGTACTTCCACGTTTGCCACCGCGGTTAAGTCCCCCAGCAGATGGTAACGCTGGAATATAAAGCCAAAATACTCGCGGCGCAGTTCCGCCAGTTGGTCGGATTCCAACGTCGAGACATCTTGCCCATTAATGAAGTATCGACCGCTGGACGGTTTATCCAAGCAGCCGAGCACATTCATCAGCGTCGATTTACCTGAGCCCGATGCACCCACGATCGCGACCATGTCACCGCGTTTTATCTCTAAATTAATGTGGTTCAACACAGTAAGCGACTCGTCGCCAGAGACAAAACGTCGAGTTAAATCCTCAACTTTTAAAAGCACGTCACTCATCTTAGAACCTCATTGGAGGTCGACGACGATCACCTCGGCTTGATGATTCTCCATCCATAGCATTGCCAAGAACAACTTGGTCGCCCTCCTTCAAACCTGAGAGAATTTCTGCGTTCACTTTGTTGTTGATACCCACTGTCACGGGCTTTTGCACCACTTGGCCCTGTTCAAGCACTGGCACGGTATAGTTGCCTTTGCCGCCAGATTTTTGCAGCACTTGTGAAGGGACAATCAAGGTATTTTCCGATTGCTCAAGGACAATCGAAACTTGCGCAGTCATGCCAATACGCAAAATACCTTGCGGGTTCTTCACATCAAATACAGCGTTGTAGTAAATGGCGTCGCTATCTGAAATGCTCAAATCGCTGTCATCGCCATCCATGATGGTTGGCCCCGGCTCAATGGCGCGCAATGTGCCTTTAAACTGCTGATTCGGTTTGCCTAAAATGGTGAACAGCGCCGTTTGGCCTGGGTGAACAAAAATCACATCGGCTTCCGAGATTTCGGCTTTCACCGTCATCGTATCTAACTTAGCTAACTCGATAATAGTTGGCGTGGTTTGATTGGCGTTTACGGTTTGTCCTTCTTCCACCGCGGTGTAGACCACCGTGCCATCCATCGGTGCGTTGATGGTGGTGTAACCGAGATCTAACTGCGCATTGTCGACGTTGATTTTGGCTTTCTCGATTTCGGCATCCAGTTGCGCTAACTCGGCTTTGTAGATGGCGAGCGTCGCTTCGGCATTCTCGTAATCAGCTCGTGAGCTCGCTTTCGCTGCCAACATGCCTTTTTGGCGCACGTATTCATAGTTTGCTTGTTTAATCTGCGCTTGCTTAGCCTGGTACTGAGCGTTGAGACTATTAAGAGACGCTTGGGCTTCTTTGAGGCTGTTTTGCTGAGTCAGGCTGTCAATCTGTGCAATCAAGTCCCCCTGTTTGATCTCATCCCCTAAGTTCACAGCGAGGCGTTGAATTTGCCCAGATACTTGCGCACCTACATTCACCAATTTGGACGCTTGCAACATGCCGTTGGCTAATACCGCCTTTTCGATATTGCCTTTGCGAACGACTTCTGTCGCGTAAGAAAAAATGGGTTCTGGACGTTGCAGATAATGATAACCACCAGCACCAATAGCAAGTAGGCCACACAAAACGAGCCATTTTTTATTGAGTTTCATAGCAGGAGTGAAGTAAATAATCGTTTTGATTTTATACTGCTATTTGTCTTAGCCGTACAGGGTACGAGACGTAAAGATAGGTAAATTAACGTCAAGATACTGAAGGAATAACTTCACTAACGTGAAAAATCCGAGATATTATAGTCACTTCAAAACTTTATCATTCAATAAATATAACAAAGATCATTTTTAATATAGAAATTCAAGTTATAAGTATTATAAACAAAACTTTTAAATACCAACAAACCAGTAAAATCTAAGCTTATTCAATATGCCATCCATTTAAATTTCATTATGGTCATTTTGATGATTGAATTTCAAGAGGAGTTAAGTGGCAAGTTAAATAAAAAATACCCACATAACACAGGTAAGACCGAGAGGAGTGTGTCATGTGGGTTTAAAACGATAGTTCTCTTGCTGATTCGAACTACCAACGTTGGGATGCAATGGAAATACAAATGACTCAGAGTTTCCATCACGGACACTTTATCGCTGGATTTGCCTCTGTTTGTTAGGGAACAGTCAGCACAATAAAAATAGAGAAGTAATACCGCAAAAATAAAAATATGGGCTCTGAGTTTAATTTACACGTAAAATAATCACCACATTCACGACATGAACCATTAATAAATTTATCAATAAATATTTATTAAGTTAAATTTATTTATTGTCAACATACTGTTAGTTTTACTCCTAAATATACTGGTCAGATTTGTTTATTTTACTGCTTTTCGTTGCAATACAACCTCTAATTAATTCATGAGAAAAAACATGCAGCGACAATTCACTCTTTCACCGATTTATTTATTAATCGGTTTAGCCTCCTCGACGGCGTATGCCGGTGGTTTTCAAATTAACGAACATTCGGCGACGGGTCTTGGTCGTGCTTTTGCTGGTGATGCTGTTATTGGTGATAATGCGTCTGTAGTCAGCCGCAACGCCGCAGCGATGACGCTGTTTAAACAAAATGCCTTATCGTTCGGTGTCACTTACGTCAAACCTGACGTTACCGTTAAAAATGCGCAATATCATCGAGCTAACATTAATGCAGATGTCAATGTTGGTATGGGCGGCTTCCCTCCATCCCCTCAAGTTGACATTACCCCGTCCTTCTCTCAAACCGTGACCGACATTGATGACGTCGATGGCGTTGGTCAACCAGCCGTTGTACCCAATTTTTACTTTATTCACCCTATCAACGACGACTGGTATCTAGGCTTATCGGCATATTCCAACTTCGGAACCGACATGGAGTTTAAACCAAACTATGGCGCACCTGTTTTTGGCGGTGTCACCAGCGTAGCGAGTGTCAACCTTGGCGCAAGCTTGGCATACAAGGTGAACGATCGTTTTAGTATCGGTGGTGGTATTGATGTGATTTACGGCTCTGGTGAGCTGTACCGCGATATGGACGTGGGTGTTTGCGTTGGTGGGAACATACTTGGAAACGAACTAGAACAACGCTGTGGATCCGTAAAAGGCAACGCACTTGATGTGGAAGCAGGCGGCATTGGGCTTGGTGCGAATATTGGCATGATGTACGAGTTTAACGAACGTCATCGCTTAGGTTTAAGCTACAAGCACAGCCCTAACATCGATGCCAAGGGTGACATCCACTTTGCTGGCGAATCGTACGACTCACTTGCTATGCCGCTACCGGATATTGCGGAGTTTTCCGGTTATCACCGCGTCTTACCTAAATTTGCCCTGCACTATTCTGTGCAGTGGATTGGTTGGTCAGCATTTGACAGCTTGAAAGCTGATGATCAGTTGCTAAAAGATTTTCAGTGGCAAGACTCCGCACACTACTCCATCGGTGGGACTTGGTACGCCAATGAACGTTGGACACTTCGTACGGGTTACATGTTCGACAAAACACCTGTCGATGAGCTGACTTCGCTTTCTATTCCAGATTCGAACCGTCACTGGTTATCTGCGGGTGCCTCTTACCAATGGTCATCAGATACCACGGTTGACATCGGTATGACGTACTTGATTGGTGAAGATGTCAACGTAGAAGAGTACGCGTATGAAGGTGTTCCTGCACCGATGGTAACGGGCGTGACCCATTCAAATGCGTTCCTAATTGGTGCCCAACTCAGCCACCGTTTCTAATTTGTCAGGCAGTGATCAAACCTCTAGGTCATTGCCTTGTAACAACGCTTATCAAAGCGACCGAACAGAGACATTATTATGAACAAAACACTACTTGCTTTTTCACTCTCACTTCTCACTCTAGGCGCGGCTCAGGCTTCAGAATGGGGCTATGGCAATGACAAACACGGGCCAGAGCACTGGGGAGAAATCGCCAAAGACTGCGCAACCACGAAAAACCAAAGCCCAATCAACATCGACAACCCAGCCGATGCAAAACTGGAAGCACTGAACCTTTCGTACACTGGTCAGGTCATTGGTTTAACCAACAATGGTCATACGCTGCAAGCGCAAGTGAACGGACGTAACAGCTTCACCATCGATGGCGAGACGTTCGAGCTGCAACAGTTCCATTTCCACACACCTTCAGAAAACCAAATCAAAGGCCGCCAATATCCACTTGAAGCGCACTTTGTACACGCCAACGCAGACGGCGAGTTGGCGGTAACTTCGGTGATGTTTGATGCTGGCGGTCAAAACGCAGCACTGTCTAAACTGATCAACGCAATCCCACAAGAGAATCAAACCACTTTCTTTAAAGATACGTTTGAGATTAACGACTTACTGCCAAAAACTGCAAACTACTATCGATTTAACGGCTCTTTAACCACACCACCATGTTCAGAAGGTGTGCGCTGGTTTGTGCTTAAAGACACTCAAACCTTATCCAAAGATCAAGCCGCGAAACTGATGGAAGTCATGGGACAAAACAATCGTCCGTTGCAACCGCTAAATGCGCGCGTTGTACTTTCTAACTAAACGCCACATCCGATCTGGGGCATCGTATTTGCCCCTTATTTTGATTCGCTCTAACCTCACTTCGTTACAGGAACCCCCAATGAAAACTCCATCTGTTCTGTCACTCTTACTCGCACTCGCCCCGACATTCGCCTTCTCTCATAACCTTTCTGTCGGTCAAACCCCCCCTTCCGTCAGCATTGATACCTATGGCGAAATGACGCTGCAAGGAAACGATGTGGCTTATCAACCTTGGGCAACTCAGCATATGTTAGGCAAAGTCCATGTGATACAAGCCATTGCAGGTCGTAGTAAAGCCAAAGAGATGAACGCGCCGCTGATGTCAGCAATCACTGCCGCTCACTTTCCTGAAGATCAGTATCAGACCACAACCGTGATCAACCAAGAAGACGCCATATGGGGAACCGGTACATTTGTAAAATCGTCGGCAGAGGACAGCAAAAAGACATTCTCTTGGTCTTCCATGGTGTTAGACAAGAATGGCGTATTAGCAACAACTTGGGATCTGCAGCAAGAAAGTTCTGCGATTATCGTACAAAATAAACAAGGTGAAATTTTATTCGTGAAAGAAGGGGCTTTAACTCAAGACGAAGTCACACACGTCATCGAACTGATTAAACAGAATATCTAAACCGAAGGTAAGGAAAAGCTATGAAACTGTTCAACACCATCGCACTCTGTCTTTTAGCGGCTGTAGCCTCTTTCCAATCGGTTGCAGGAGACAACGATTGGGATAAGATTGCAGATAAGACCGTCAGTTTTAAATCGGAAACCGACACAGTCAATCCACTGTCACCATTTGCTAACGCTCGTTTCAGCCACATAAAAATCAAATGTACGCAAGGTACGGTCGATCTGAAAAGCGTTAAAGTAATCATGAAAGATGGTCAGGAAAAGACGTTCGACAGTTTAGGGGTTCTGACTAAAGGCATGTCATCAAGAAGCTTAAGCCTACCAACAAAAGATAACGCGAAGTTAGACAAAATCGAGTTGAACTATGAATCGGTTGGCAGCACTGCGCTGCAAGTCGCGGGGGTGACTAAAAAAGCGCAAGTGGAAATCTTAGGTAAGAAAATCGACGAGTAAGCGATGGCTCAACGAGCTCACCCAAACTAAAAACAGCGGCACTAGGCCGCTGTTTTCATTAAAAAATCGTCATGGATAACTAAATGAATTTCTTCAGCTTCGCCAAACCATAAGCGGCGATGGTGACACAATCTTTGATCGTGCCGTCGATCATCATCTGTTCGAACTCCTCAACAGAAAAAGCGCGAGTGATCAAATCCTCTTCTTCACTGTCGAGTTGATTACCCACGTCCGTTAAATCAGTGGCGAAGTAGACGTGACATGTCTGATTCAAAAAGCCGTATGCGATAAACTGCGCGCCGACATACGCCATAGCGCTCGCCTGCATGCCCGTTTCTTCACGCAGCTCGCCTTTGGCAAGCTCAAGATGATCCGCATCTGGGTTTGATTCCCACGCCCCTTGTGGGATCTCCCAACAACGTTGACCTACGGTGTAACGGTACTGCTGAACCAAGTGAATCATCCCGTTATCGATAGCCAGAATCGCAGCACAATCAGGTTTGTCGACCACACCATAGATACCCTCTGCGCCGCTCGGACGTAAAATTTTGTCCTCACGCACCGTCATCCACTTATTCTGGTAAACGACTTTGCTGTCTAGCTGTTTGATGTCTGACATGGTTATTCCTTGATTTTTCTGAGGGTTACTGCGGAATAATACCGGATTCGGTTACGCCACCAAAATGTTCTTTAGTTCACTCAAAGACTCAACGGTGTAATTTGGTGCGATACGCTCATCGACGCTTGCGCCTGTGGTATTTAACCAGCAAGTTTCAATACCAAAATTATTACCACCCAGAATATCGGAATGAAGGTTGTCACCCACCATCAGTACGCGCGTTTTGCATGGGTTGCCCATTTGCTGCATCGCGTATTCAAAAATACCTAAGTCCGGTTTTGCTACGCCCACTTGTTCAGAGTTCACCACTTTATCGAAGTACTCAGTCATCCCTGTGCGCTCAAGGCGAATCGCTTGCAACTCTGTAAAACCGTTGGTGATGATGCCCATTTTAGCTTTGCCTTGCAGCGCTTCCATCAGCTCTTTTGCACCTGGCAACAAGCTGCAAATATCGGCCATTGCTTCTAAAAATGCGCTGTTGAGATCTGCTGTTGTGGTATTCAACTTCTCAGCCCACTCGGTAAAACGCTTATGTTTTAGCTCATCTGCCGTTACTTTGCCGTCTTGGTAATCCACCCAAAGCGGTTTGTTTACGGTTTGGTAATGAGCAAAATCTTGTTCAGTAAAATCTACGCCTTTGCGAGAAAACATAAGCTGCAAACCTTTGAAAGCATCAAAGTGGAATAAGGTTTCGTCAGCGTCAAACAGGATCCAATCGTACTTCATTTTCTTCTTCCCAAAATCAAGGTCGTAATACTGGTGCATAGTCTAGATTGTTTTCTTCTTGAAGATAATCTCTATAATTGGAAATTAATTGTATCCTTGTGCTCAACAATAAATGCTTCACGATAATAGGAGATTGATGTGAACGCGATTGCCTCCCTGCCCGTTTTTGTTGCTGTTGTCGAATGCGGCAGCTTTTCCCTTGCGGCCAAACAGCTGAATCTGACGAAATCGGCGATCAGCAAACGCATCAACCAACTAGAAGACGATTTGGGCATTCGTCTCCTTAACCGAACCACGCGTAAGCTGAGCCTGACCGAAGCGGGAGAACGCTATTTTGAGTACGCCTCTCAAGCGCTCAACCTAGCCCAACAAGGCGTGGACGCGGTATCGGAGCTGCAAGGCTCTCCACAAGGTCGGCTCAAAATTACCGTGCCGATGTCTTTCGGTGTGCTGCATATCGCGCCTTTGATCAGCGAGTTTCTCGCTCGTTACCCGAAAATTGAAGTGGATTTAAACCTCGAAGACAAAATGGTCGATTTGGTTAAAGACGGTTTTGATTTGGGGATCCGTATTGGTGAACTCACCTCTTCCAATCTAATCGCAAAACGTCTCGCCCCTTGTAAAAGTGTGCTTTGTGCCTCACCAGATTACTTAGCGGAGTTTGGAACACCACAAAAACCAAGTGATTTAGTCGGTCACAACTGCCTGCGCTACTCCTATTTCCGTGGTGGCGTCGAATGGATGTTCATCAACAACGGCAGCGAATACAAGGTACTTCCAAAAGGAAACTTTATCGTCAATAACAGCGAAGCCATTCGCCAGTTGCTGTTAAGAGGTTCGGGCATTGCGCAACTGCCAACATTTATTGCAGGAAGAGACTTTGCCGCAGGAAATCTAAAACCGGTGATGGAAGAGTACTCTCTACCAGAACACGCCATTTATGCGGTTTTTCCTGAGCGCAAGCACATGCCGTTGAAAGTAAGAGCCTTTATCGATTTTATCAGCGAAAAACTCGGCACAGATTTACCTTACTGGGATCGTTACAACAGCCCAGAAAAATAACCATATTGATGATAAGTGAGTGAGATTTCACTACTGACATGTTCTGACATTCCATCCGCGTAACCTTATTTGGAACTCAACAGGCAATCCGCCAAAACCAATAAGGAATCACAATATGGAAACCGTTATCGAAACTGTGCAATTTCGTCTAACCGCAGGCACAACAGAGCAAGACGTGATCGCCGCTGCCAAACAGTCACAAACGTTTGTGAAGAATCTGCCGGGCTTTTTGTATCGCTCACTCAGTCACGAAGCGACGGACGATGTGTGGACAGACATCATTTACTGGCGTTCAATGGACGATGCAAAACAGGCGGGAAAACAGCTTAAGCAAGCCGCTGAATTTCAGCCTCTGTTATCAATGATTGACTGCGAAAGCTTCGAGCTTATACATCACAACTTAAAAATGTGCAGTGAGCTAGAGAAGTAATCAGCCACACTACTACTAACAACCAGTAGGTCTAGATAAGGAACATCATGAGCAAATCAGAACGACTGTTTGAGCTACTGACGCTTTTGCGCGCAAAGCGTTACGCAGTGACAGCGAAAGAGCTCGCAGAAAGAATGGAAGTCAGCGAACGTACGATTTATCGCGATATTCAGTCGTTGCTCAGTTCTGGTGTTCCGATTCAAGGTGAAGCAGGTGTCGGCTACCTGTTGCAAGCTGGCTCTCATCTGCCACCTTTGATGTTCTCAGAAAAGGAGATGATGGCGCTTGAACTGGGTATGCGGATGGTTCGAGCCTGGTCGGACGCCGAACTCGCCGAAGCGTCTCACTCTGCGTCCACCAAAATACTTTCGGTATTGCCAGATAAGCTCAAACAACAAGTGGAAGATTGTCCGCTGATTGTGCCCGATTATCACACCCAATCCGAGACTGCCAAACGAGGGCAGCTTCTGCGCCACGCGATTGATCATCAGTTTAAGGTCAGTTTGGATTACCAAGATGAAAGCGGACAGGTGACCGAGAGAAAAATCCAACCGTTAGGCCAGTTCTTTTGGGGCAAAGTCTGGACGCTGGTCGCCTGGTGCGAATTGCGCGATGACTATCGCCAGTTCCGCCTCGACCGTATCCAAGCACTGCGTATGCACGATGAAGAGTTTCAGAGTGCGGAAACCAAATCTCTCAAACATTATATTGCGCAGTATGAATCGAAAGATTGAGTGTTCTTCATCCTTCCATCACAAGGATTCTACATTGCTCTGCTCAATGCGAGATATTTGGAAAGGCACATTTAGTTAAACTAATGTTTCATTTTTAACAGATGCGCAACCAACCTAAGATCGTTAACTTAAGTAGCACGTCAACCACACCGGAGCGTGAAGCTATGAAAGTACTGATTCAATACACCCAAGCAGGGAAATATCGAGATCAAGCGTGGGAGTCTTTAACTCTTCGATCTAAAGGTGATATGCAGGCAGTTACCCCTTCTTATGCTGCCCAACTTATCGAACAAAGCAAAGCGACACTTGTGATGACAGAGGAGCAACAAATCGTTATTCATCCATAACCGATTATTAGCCTTGTTTAACCAACCTTTGTTAGTTGTGCAAGGCTTACATCTCGCCATTTCACGTTATCAATTTTATACACGACCAACTATATTTACATAAAAATCAATAAAATAGTTCTTATTTTCGTTCTCGACACTCCTTCAAAACGGCCTTACATTCATAGCTAAGATATAGGTTATCTGTTAGTCTCTTTATTTCTTCATGATAAAAATTAGGATAAAACCTTTGAAAAAGCATCGGTTTATTATAAGGATAGGTGCAATATGCAATTGATCTGGAACATTATTGGATACTTAATGTTCTCTGGTGTATTAGTTATTTTTTTTCAAACATTCTTTATAGGTATCATGCACCTTTTAATGCCAAAAGACATTGTCAATAGCTACTTTAAAGAACCTTATTTTAACACTTTCGAACTAGCTCTATTTACAGGTTGGCCTTACGCATTTTTCCGAACATTGATGTTTGTTCGTTTAATCGTTCAACCTAACTCAGGTAAAAAACGAAAGTTACCCGATGTATCCCAAGAGGTGCCTAGGTGGTACCGTCTATTATCCTTCATAATAATATGGGTAATTATCATAAACTCTACAATGTTAGCACTTGTATTTTTTATCGCAGGTTTTTTATCACTAGCAAATCATGGATGACCTTCACTTATCCAACCAAGTTTAATATCACACTTTAAATGTAAAAAATCACATTAACAATTTCATACAAATAATAAATACATCAGCTAATTTGTAACTTTTTAAAATGAAAGTCTAGAAGGCAAAAAATAAACCTTTTTAAATATAGTTTTTTGTTAGTATCTGCACAAACAAATTATTAGCTAGAGGTGCTCTGTGTCGGGATTATTTGAGTATAAAATAAAAACTCATGATAACTTATCATCAATTATATTAAACATGTATGGTACTCCATATGAAAGGCTAAATTTATCACTTGATAATAAAAAGCTTACGAGTCTATCCGCATCGCTCGAAGTTGAGGGTTACCTGCGAATGCTCATATAGTTAAACAAGCCGAAAAACTGAATAAAATAGCTCAAGCATCTAAAGTGGGCGGACATGTTTTAGTCGGTGTTGGTCTGACGGCTTCCTGCATTCAGATTGCGAATACACAAGACCAACATGAGAAGAATGAAATTTTTGTTGAGTCAATAACTAGCACAGCTGTAGGAATGGGTACCAGCGCGTTAGTCGGTCTATTTTTAGTATCAAACCCTATTGGCTGGGTGACTGCCATTGTACTCGCTGCCGGCTCAACGGCTGTAGGTTATGCATCCGGTAAAGTGGCAAAAAGCTTTTATAATTCAATTGAAAGCAAGCCAAACTTAGTCGCTAGTACTGGAATAGAGTCTATATGCAGCAAGTAATCACATTTCTTTTTTACACTTTAATGACTGGTGTGATTATTATTTTCTTACAAACCATTTTTATCGGTGTCATGCACTTTCTGATGCCGAAGGAGATTGTTGGGAACTATTTTAAAAAACCATATTTTAATGAATTTGAGCTTTCTTTATTCACAGGGTGGCCTTACGCATTTTTCCGAACATTGATGTTTGTTCGTTTAATCGTTCAACCTAGCTCAGGTGAAAAGCGAAAATTACCTAATATTTCTAGAGAAGTACCAAAATGGTATCGTTATTTGTCGATTCTATTACTGGGTATTATCATTGTTAACTCTGTTGTCGTTGCCCTGACTTTATCAATTGGTGCCGTTCTTTTAGCAATTGAATGAGAAATTAACATTAAAATATAACGATGTACTCGACGAAGAGAGCTCAGTCAGAACTCTCTAATCGCCAGTGTTATTGCATACTGATCTCTACTCTTCTTCGTTGAGACGACGAATCAACTTAGCTGGCGTGCCTCCGTATAGACAATCTGGCGGCACATCATGGTTAACGACCGAGTTCGCCGCAATCACCGAGCGAGCGCCAACTGTTACACCTTGGTTGATGACGGAATTTCCGCCAATCCACACATCATCTTCAATCGTGATAGGTTTACAAAACGTTTCCCAACGTCGACGACTTCGGTAATCAACAGAATGAGAAGCGGTATAGAATTGCACGCTCGGTCCAATGAGCACGTGGTTCCCGATGGTAATTTTGGCACCATCGAGCATGACCACGTTCATGTTGATAAAGGTTTCTTCACCTATTTCGATGGTCTTACCAAATTCACAATGAAAAGGGGACTGGACAATACAACGGCCTACCTTGCCAAATAGCTGCTTTTGCAATTCGTCGCGCTGACTTTCGTCGGTGTTATTATTAAGTGCTCTAAGTGCTTGAAGAGCATGGCTTCTAATGGCGTCAATTTCTTTGTCCATGCCATCAAAGACCTGGCCAGACATCATTTTTTCTAGTTCTGTCACTGGAAGACTCCTACAACCTGCAATTACTGCTTTCAGATTCTTCACAAGGTACGTGAACTGCGAAATAAAAAAAGAGAAAAGCCCGGACTTTTCTCTTTCCTGTTTTTATATTTTGTGGAGTCTGTCAACTTACACAATTTCCCAACTGTGGGTCATCTCAACACCTTCGCCTAGCATTAAGCAAACCGAGCAGTATTTTTCTAGCGAGTCAGCCGCCACTTTTGCTACGACTTCTGGGTCAAGCTCGTCACCTGACACTTCAAAGTGGATATTCACTTGCGTAAAGATACGCGGTGCGGTTTCACGACGCTCTGTGGTTAGCTTGGCATTAACTGACGAAACCTTTTGGCCTGCTGTTTTCAAACCATCAACAACATCGACAGAGCTACAGCCACCAGCAGCCATTAGTACCATTTCCATTGGGCTTGGTGCGGTTGCACCGCCATTGCCATCCATCACTACGGAGTGGCCCGACTGAGATTGCCCAAGAAATTTAAAATCTTCTATCCATTTAACTTCAGCTTGCATGATTTACCTCATTTAGCATCGCTCATTCAAGGCATCGTTGCCCTTACTAGCGGTGTGTTTCTTGTCGATACTTTAGCTCTATCGCATAAAAGGGCAACGGAATTTTCAACATTACTGTAATTTTTTCGCTCGGTTACCTTTCTCTATACGTAACACTTTTTATTCAAGTAACACTTTCTACAAAAATAACGATGAGGTAGCTATGAAGAATATGTCTAAGTTATTGGCCGGTTTCTCCTTCGCACTTCCAGTCTTGTTTCTACTATTGAGTAAAACAGGTACCGCCGATACGATGGATAAGCTGAAGGCTTCAGAGAATACAAGAATCGCAACGCTAGCTGGCGGTTGTTTCTGGTGTACAGAATCGGATTTAGAGCAACTGCCCGGCGTAATCGATGTTGTATCAGGTTATTCAGGTGGTCATATTGAAAACCCGACTTACCGCCAAGTCTCTTCTGGTAAATCTGGTCATATTGAAGTGATTGAGGTGAAGTACGATCCTGCTGTTGTGAACTACGAACAAGTGCTGGATTACTTCTTCCGTCATATCGACCCTACCGACGATAAAGGTTCATTTGTTGACCGTGGTCCTCAATACCGTCCGGCGATCTTCTATCATAATGCGGAGCAAAAGCAGATTGCTAAGCAGTTTATGATGGAAATCGACAAGGCGATGATCTATCCAAAACCGTTGAAAACAGAGCTGATCGAGTTTGAAAAGTTTTACCCTGCGGAGTCGTATCATCAGGATTACTACAAGAAGAGTAGCCTGAAGTACAAATACTACCGCTACGCATCAGGTCGCGATAAATATCTCGACGAAGTATTTGGTGAAGATCGAAAAGAAAGCCCTAAAACACTTCGACAGTTGATTGAAGAAAAAAAGCTGCTTTCGAAAGTGAAAGCGTACAGTAAGCCTGCTCAGTCTGAAATCAAATCAAACTTAACAGAGCTACAGTATTACGTGACGCAAGAAGAAGGCACGGAGCGTCCGTTTGATAATGAATACTGGGACAACAAAGAAGCGGGAATTTATGTGGATATTGTGACCGGTGAACCGCTATTTTCTTCTACTGATAAATACAAATCTGGGACAGGTTGGCCAAGCTTTACTCGACCAATTAACCCGGGTTACATCGTGGAGAAAACCGATTATAAACTACTCTACCCTAGAACGGAGATCCGCAGTAAGTTTGGTGATTCACACCTAGGTCATGTGTTTAAAGATGGTCCGAAGCCGACGGGATTACGCTATTGCATGAACTCTGCTGCGATGAAATTTGTACCTGTGAACAAGATGGCGAGTTTAGGCTACGGCGATTACCTGTACCTATTTGATAAGTAGTTTTAACCAAATTAGGAGTGAACATTCAGCGCGATGAAAGGTTTTAAATCCAACCTTCCCATGAAAGTCTGTCCGGTCTGTCAGCGCCCATTTTCTTGGAGAAAGAAGTGGGCGCGAAATTGGGAGGAAATCGTTTATTGTTCTGAGCGTTGCCGAAGAAATAAATCAACGAAAACGTAGGTCACTCCGACCCTCTCTGGAGTATGTTATTCCCTTTGTATTAACGTTTGTACGCGTTCTCTTACCAAGGTAATAACGTCCCATCATAAGCCCAAAACGCCCCGCTATCTTGCGGAGTTGCTTTTTCTAACAAGCCTAATAAATCCTTTGCGACTCGCTCTGGTGTGAACAGCTTTCCCTCTGGCACATTGGTTTGAAAAGGTGCCGACAAAGCGGTGTCTGTAGTACCTGGGTGAAGTGACAGCACCGTGCCATGTTTGACCATCCTTTGCCATTCGATCGACATGGTTTTGAGGAACATGTTTAATGCGGCTTTCGATGCTCGATAGCTGTACCAACCACCTAACTGATTATCGCTAATGCTGCCAACTTTGGCTGAAATGGTCGCAAACTTAGGTGCAGTACTGCATTTTAGCTTGGGAGTGAAGTATTTTGCCAACAGTAAACTTGGCAAAGTATTGACCGTGATGGTTTGCTGAAAGAAGTCTGCGTCGAGCGAGCTAAGATTCTTCTCAGGACCTTTCTCTTGGGTGTGCAACATACCAACACAGTTCACCAACCAATCGACGTGTTCAATCTGCTCACTGAACGCTTTTACCTGCTCGTCTTGCGATACATCCACTTGATGCCAAACGACATTTGGGTGTTGCCAATCTGGTTGCTGCTTACGATAAGTGGCATGCACGCGCGCTTGAGGGAACCGAGCTGCGGCTTCTCTCACCACTGCCAAACCAATTCCACCATTGCCACCGACGATGAGTATTTCCATCACAAGTTCTCCACGTTTTCTATGTAGTGCTCTGCGGTATCAAGAATCGCTTGGCGTTGCTGTTCTTCCATGTTGTCCCAAGAGCGGAAAATCATCCCGATTCGTGGATTGGCTGCGAGGCGCTTGTCGTGCTTGTTCATAAAGCGCCAATAAAGGCTGTTAAACGGACACGATCCTTCCCCACTCCTCGCCTTATTGTCGTAATGGCAACCCTTACAGTAGTCGCTCATTTTGTTGATGTAAGAACCACTCGCCGCGTAAGGTTTGGTGCCAACAATGCCGCCATCCGCAAACAATGCCATGCCACGTGTGTTCGGCATTTCGACCCATTCAATCGCATCAACATAGATACCGAGATACCACTCATCCACTTGATCTGGGTCGATCTCGGTTAGCAAGCAAAAGTTACCAGTGACCATCAATCGTTGGATGTGGTGTGCGTACGCGTAATCGAGGGACTGCCCAATCGCATTGCGCATACAAGCCATTTTAGTTTCACCATTCCAGAAGAAATCTGGCAGCTTTCTTTCTGCGCCCAATTCGTTGTTTTTCGGGTAATGAGGCATGTTCGCCCAATAGACCCCTCGAATGTACTCTCGCCATCCTAAGATTTGGCGAATAAACCCTTCAACTTGAGAAATGTCGATGTCCGCGTTGGAATGAAATGCCTTGAGTGAAGCATCAATGACTTCTCTCGGGTGCAGTAATTTGCTGTTAAGCGAGAATGAAATTCGGCTGTGATACAAGCTCCACTTAGCGTCGTGCTGGCCTGTCATGGCATCTTGAAAACGTCCGAATAACGGCAGACAGACTTGGCAGAAATGCGCGAGTAAAGAGAGGCTTTGCGCGCGATTAATCGGCCACAACAAGTCCCCTTCGAGATTTCCGATGGTTTTGATGTCATGTCGTGCCAGCCGCTCAATAATGCCGTGGATGTCAGTACTGAACATCAAAGGTTGTGGCAGTTGTTCAATGTCTTTGGCTTTGAGCTTGTTACGATTATTGGCATCGTAATTCCATTTTCCGCCGACGGGCTTTCCGTCTTGCATCAAGATGTCGAAGCGCTTGCGCATACGGCGGTAAAAGTGCTCCATCATGATGTGTTTACCTTGAGGAAACTGCGATTCTATTTCCTCAAACGGCAACAAAAAATGTTCCGAGTCGACACAACGCGTCACGACCCCATCAAGCTTTAGTTTGGCTAACTGCTCCAGAAGACGGTATTCATCCGGGCGTTGATATTCAAACTTACTTGCACCAACTTCACTCGCGTAGTGTTGCAAGACTTGCTCAAGATCGTCGAAGGATTGTGTGTCATCCAACGTGAGGTGCAGAACTTGGTGACCTTCACTCTGACGCTCTTTCGCAAACTGTTCCATTGCGGAAAAGAACGCACACACTTTCTGAATATGATGCGTGACGTAAGTATTCTCTTGCTTGAGCTCCGCAATCAGGTAAAGCACTTGCTCATCCGGTTGCTGAAACCAAGAGTGCTCACTGTTAAGTTGATCGCCCAAGATCAATCGTACGGTTTCAAATTGCATTACGGTTTCTCCGATGACGAAGCTTTGTCACTGCTGCCCATCACAATCGGCCAATCGACCATGTCTACACTATCCAAATGCGCGCCAGGACAACGACCTTGCCACCTATCGATGAACTCCATGTGCGGGTCGTACATTTCGGTTTGCTTTTCGAGGTTGAATTGTCGTGAACCACGCGGATCAGCACCAACGCCTGCTAAGTATTGCCAATTTCCCCAGTTTGATGCCACATCGTAATCGACCAGTTGTGACTCAAAGTACGCCGCGCCATAACGCCAATCGAGGCCAAGCTCATGCACCAAACAACTGGCAACTAACTGTCTGCCACGATTCGACATATAACCCGTTTCATTAAGTTGGTGCATACACGCATTGACGATAGGAAATGGCGTTTCACCTTTCTTCCATTGTTGGAAACGGTGCGCGTAAAAGCTAGTGAGTGGTGCTTGATTTTGGATGCCACCGAATCGGAACAGCTGCCGCTTGTATCGACGGGCATACCAATAAAAGTATTCACGCCAAAGCAGTTCGAAGTAAATCCAATAGGTTGAATCATTTGCACCACTCTCCGCTTCATAACGTTTCAACATGGCATAAATAGTTTTCGGAGAAACGCACCCATGAGCTAGCCAAGGAGAGAACTTAGTGGAGTAATCCATGCCATCTAAACCGTTGCGTGTTTGTTTGTATTCACTGGCTAGTGTGGAAGCAAAATACTGGCGACAATGTTCAAGCCCGCGGCTTTCTCCACCATGAAACGCAGCTTTTGTGTCAAAGTAATATGCAGTAACGGAAGGAAGATTCACACCTAAAGGAATTGGAGGTAACGAACGGATACTCTCGTGGGGCCGAGAGATGTCTAAACCTTCAACTTGCTTTCTAAACTGCGTGAAAGTGGTAGGCAGATTGCTCAAGTCAAATGGCAGTTGTTCTTCCCTTAACAGGGTCCGGATTGCTTGCTGTTTTATTTTTACATGAGAAGCGCCTTCAGCTACGCGATCTAACGCTTGTTGCTCATCCGAACCGGGAAAGGCGTCAGCATATATATGTGTGACGCCGAAGCGATTAACAGCATACTTGATTGCTTGATCGGGCGTTAGTTCAACCGCCCATAATCGCTGACCAAGGTGATTCAAAGATTGATTGAGTTCACTAAGCGATGAGTCGAGAAACTGCAATTTCGCGCGCCCGAAAGAGGCTTCCTGCGCAAAGTGATGCAAGTAAGGCGTCATTGAAGGGTAGCAATACAAGCAAATTAACTCGTCCATTTCTACACTGGCGCTTTTCAACAGTGGGTTGTCGTGCAATCGCAAGTCGTTCGTGAACCAATAAAGTCCTATTTTCTTTTTCAATTCGCACCCTCAGATGTTAATTCTTCGTCTACGAGTTCTTTTCACGGAGACCCTGACGTTAAGCCTTTTGATTTACTTGCTTTTATACGAAAACGAGAGTTTGACGATCATTAGGTTACTAGCGTTTACACGGAATCCATTTGCTGGATATCTCAAAACACGCAATACCACCAAATGCCTGTACATGTTTCATACTGATATTTTATAAAATTTGAATCCAACGGTATTGATCACGATCTTAATCACTCATTTTCTATATAAACCATGCAAAAGTGATAAAAATTAAAGCGACATTAGTTAATATCCGTTAATCTAAGCCCAATCCCATTTTGCTAGTACCATCGCAGAAATGACCGACGAGTTTAAGAAATCAACCGCTAATTTAAAAAAAGCGGTCCCACTGATGATCAAAAACCATGTTGCTGCCACGCCAGCCAACTACGCGCTTTGGTATACCTACGTTGACAAGACCATTCCAGAACTCAACTTTGAGTTAGACACGGTGTTAGAAAACTACGGTATTTGCCCGCCAGCAACCAATAAACAGCTTTACAACAACTATGTGGCCAGCAAAGCAGAAACCAGCCTTGAAGATCTTAGAACCAATGTAGAAGTTCTGCTACATGAAGTATCCAGTTCAATGAGCGATACAATTTCAGATACTTCCTCCTTTTCTGAGATGGTAGACAAAAGCTTTAATAAACTGGAAAAAGTTGAGGACAATAGCCTAAGCATTGAAGAAGTGATGGTAGTGATTCGTCAACTTGTCGCAGAGTCACACGAAATTCGTCACTCAACAAAGTTTTTGAATAGCCAATTGACTAACGCGAGTGAAGAAATTTCTCGCCTCAAAAACCAACTGGCTGAAGTACAGCAAGATGCGTTGTTCGATGGTTTGTCAAACCTATACAACCGCCGAGCATTTGACAAAGATCTCTCTTCACTTATTGCATCAAATCAGGCAATGACCTTGATCATGCTTGATATCGATCATTTCAAATCATTTAACGACAATTACGGGCACCTTTTTGGCGATACAGTATTAAAAGCCATTGCCCGCCGGCTACAACAAAGTTGTCGAGATGGGATATGTGCGTACCGTTTTGGTGGTGAAGAATTCGCGTTAATTGTACCTAACAAATCTCTGCGAATTGCTCGCCAATATGCAGACACACTACGCCGGATGATAGAAAAACTGCGTATCAGAGATAAGCGCTCAGGCACACAAGCTCACAGCATTACCGCTTCTTTTGGGGTAGCAGAATTTGAGCCGGGTGATACGCCTGAAGCCTTAATCAATAAAGCCGATAAACAGCTTTATGAGGCAAAACAACTCGGTCGTAACCGCGTGATGCCAATTTAAATAAACTGGCTAAGCGAAAACGACTTTTATGATGAAAAAGAAAACCCCGCGCTGTAAAGTGCGGGGTTTTTGTATCCAATCATGAGTATCTTAATCGACGCTGTAACAGTAACTTAGAATGTAGTCGTCACCATTTTTTGCGGTATATTCTTTATCTTCACTGCATGCCATCGGCTTACCTTTTTTGTCGCCTTTGATTAGACTTATCCAATGGCGCATCGCGGTTGGTGCATTGCCAGTTAGTTCAGGATGAAACGTCGTGCGAGTTTCTAATTGAATATCGTCAATGTCCACTAATTCCACGCAACCAGTGCCTTTGTGACAGCCAAACAGCACTTCTACATGATTGCCCGAATCATCTTTAAACAAAATCGACTTTGGATCTTCCTTTTCACCAGTGTACGCCACAAAATGTTTCGGGCTTTTCAGGCCGCTATGCGTACCGTCTTTGAAGTAAGCCAATACATGGCGATAATCAATTACGTAACTTGATACGTCTTGGTGCGACCCGTTCTCCAATGGGAACATGCGGTCAAGCAGTTGCTTCGCTTTTACTTGTTTCTCACTCTGCTGCTCAGCACTTACCGCTTCGACGGCAAATACGGCTTCAGCGATAAATGGGCGTTGTTGTTGTTGCATCTCTTTTTTATCGAAGTTCAGCATATTCATCGTCATATCCTCGCACTTAAAAACTCGTCCTAGAGTAAAAACTTAAATCCTTTATTTAAGTTTCAGGCAATTCTGTGAAGTGGATGGTTAATTTCCTTGCCTGCTCATTATGTAGACTAGCGAAATATTGACTACAATTTCACAACAAAAATTTTACAATGTGAATTTTACAAAATGTCTGTGTCAAAAAGCCTTATTCGTCAGTCTCATTTTCTTGGTACGAAAATTCGTAACCTAAGAAAAAACAACCATTTAACGATGGAAGATTTGTCTGCCCGTTGTGTAAGAATTAATCCAGAGTACGCTCCTTCGGTTTCTTACCTTTCAATGATTGAGCGCGGAAAACGCGTACCGAGTATCGATATGCTCGAAGTGATCGCGGAAGTTTTTCAAAAAGATCCTGCTTGGTTTTTAGATGATGAACCCGAATTAGAAGCCATCACACCCAACAAAGGAAATCGTGGCGGGATTAGTGGCATGGCGTTGGAGCCGAGCTTTCTGTTCTCCAATGATATTCTTCAAATCGCGATACCAGAAATGCTCTCCCAAACAGGTATCACGGGGCGTCAGTTTGCCCACTTACTGATCCGCGCACACCAAGAAAACCATCAAAACCATTTTCCTGATTTAGAGCGCGCCGCCGAAGAGGTCGGCTTGAAGCGGCTGAATCTATCTGTAGAAGATCTCGTAGACATTGCAAAGAGTATGGGATTGGATATCCGCTGGGTAGATCGAGCGCCACAAGATGTGATTGATGAACTGGGCGTCAGCGCCAAACAGTTGATTACGTCTTTCATGGAGCCACCTGGGACTATTTATCTCAATAAACGAGTGCGTGACTATCCAACCCGATTGAAGTATGACTTGGCGGTATATATCGGCCATCGAGTGCTCCATAGCAGCGATGCAATGAATAACGTTTTATCTATCGGGCATCAAAACAATTGGGAGCAAATGGACAGCCCTGTGTCGAACTCTGAACTCAATTCGCAAGATATCCTGCAAGCTTGGCGTGATTTTGAGTCCAGCTTTTTTGCTGGTGCCTTGCTTTGCCCCAAAGTACCATTTCGTCAGTTGCTTGACCGCTCCGGTTACGAAATTGATGTTCACAAAAAGGCCGGCGTTTCTCCTTCCGTTGCAATGCGTCGCATGACGGTGGTCTCGCCTTACCCTCATTGGCACTATTTTGATGCCTATGGCCCCGGCAAGTTAAAAGCAGTGTATCGAGGAAATGGTATTCCATTGCCTTGGGGCAACATGCGCAAAGTAAACGACCCTTGCCAGCACTGGGCGGTATTCCGACGCCTTTCCCAGCCTTTGGATACCAGTTCAGCGCAAATTTCGATTTTAAATGTTGGCGACGAGCCACGTATCTACTGCTGCGAATCGGTCAACGTATTTGACCCTGCGGGAAATAATCGCGTGCTATGTGCCGGTATTGATCTTAACCCTGCTATTTCTGCACAAGGTGGCGATGCCGTTTCCATAGCGGAAGAACTTAAGTCCCTTTGTGTCGCTTCCGGCGGAAGTAGTGTTATTCCTCCCCACATCAAAAAAGACTTAACGACTATCGCTAAGATATTAAACATCAACTGGATAGAGCGCGGGATTCAAACCCAAGCAAGGTTGATCTGCTCCAGAGGGGCGGTTTGTCCAAGACAACCTAGTTGTTACAGCAAGTGCGGAGAAGCTGATGAGACGGGCAGCGACGTGAATATCATCGGGCTTTAGAAAGAAAAAACGCCAATCACAATAAACGTGATTGGCGGTATATACTTGTGAACAATTTGTATTCACTAACAACGTCAGTTGGCTAGGTGACCCTCGGCTTAATAAGGGTCACTCTAAGTAATGCACGATGCGTGCCAACTTTAAAAAAGCCGTTTTTTAGTAGATCCAGACGCATATCGTTGCTTTATTAACCATTAATTTCGCAAACTGCATTTGCAAAATGCAACATTATGCAAATATGCCACTAAATGCACTGCTAATAACGACTCTCTCAGCAAAGTGTCTGTGAACATATGAAGTCACATATTCTTGCACCTCAATGATGATGAGATTTCGGGCTCCCAACTTTACCATTCTTCTAACCCCTTATTGAAACTGGGTTCAGGCTCATCCGCCATGCTTTTGTTGATACATTCTCTCATCGGCTATTTTCATCATTTGCTCAGGAGATGACATTTGCGGGTCAAATATCGCGTACCCAATACTGGCTTTCAAATAGATAAGCGTTTCATCGTAAATGACGGGCGTCGAGCATAGCGCTAATCGAAGTTTTTGTAGAAGGGACTGAACATTTTCTTCCGTTCCAGGGTGATGGACTACAACTAAAAACTCATCACCGCCCATTCTGGCCACGATGTCTGATTTACGCAGAGAGCTTTTTACCCTTTCAGCCGTAGCGATTAAAACTTTGTCACCTGCGTCGTGACCATAGGTGTCGTTAATGTGTTTAAACCTATCTAGGTCAATATTAATTAAGGCGAAGCTATAACGCTTTTTATAACGTTTCGCTATTTCGAACTGCTGCTTGTAAAACTTCATAAAATAGCGACGGTTTGGTAAACGCGTGAGTTCATCGTGTAAAGCTCTGTCATCTGCAATGGTATACAGTCGATAAATGGCGAGCAGCGCGAGGCTAAGTGCGAATATAATGGGATAGCCGATTACTCTAGCTAAATGCAACTGATGCCAAGAGATTTGGCGATCAGCTTTGCCTCCAGAGAAAACCACCATACTCCACCCACCATAAGGAAAATGAACCATCTCTTTTGCATATGCCATGCTATTTACACTTTGCGCGCCAAAGAAAGCATCACCAAATGAGCCACCGCTATCGTAACCACGGATCATTAAAGGGTAACGATACGAGAAATCAATTACGCCGGTTTCTCTCATCAGAGCATCGAAATCAATCACCGCACTGATCACTCCCCAGTAGTCCTGATTCATTGGAGGATCAAGAAAAACAGGCACACGCACGATCAAACCTCGGCCACCTTGGATCAATGTAACGGGCCCTGCGATGAAAATTTCTTGTACATCCTTGGCTTTTTGCACCTGTACCCACTGCTGTGGCACTGCGCGGTAATCAAGGCCGATTAGGCGCTCATTACCTTGGCGTGGAAATACGTGACTAATTACATCATTTTTCGCGATACCGATGATTGTAATATGTTTACTTTTATTTAGGATTCGGTGAGCGGCGATACTCAATTCTTCTTCTTGGTTTTTAGGAAGTAAAGTAATGAGTGTCGCTAAAGTACTGGCTTTGTAGATATCCGCCATAAGTACCGCTTCCAAATTGGAACGGAGAATGGAAAGTTGTTCTTTGGCCTCAACTTGAACTCGCTCTTTGTGAAGCTCTTGCTGGTTTCGATTTAACAGCTCGATAACCCCAATACACAAAGCGAAAAAGGTGAGGAAGAACAATGCAAAATAGCATCGCTTTCTGGGTAAATAACGCATTTTCTCCCCACAACTCGTATACAACTACGAGATTTTTTATTTATTGTTAAAATTCTTATTATCACAAGAATAACCAATCATAATCAGAAAGGTAACAGTGATTGACAACTTTTATGTTTTAGGTGTGAGATGATGCATCAACAAGGCGATTTATTTGGCGGCGATCTATGGCAAGAAGTAGAAAGAGGAAAACTTTATTATGATCCTCATTTTCTTAGCCATCTTGAGGCGGATAATTACTTTGACCAACTTCGAAAAACACTACCATGGCACCAAGAACACATTACTATGTTCGGCAAGTCAGTACTTCAACCTCGCTTACAAGCGTGGCACGGTGATGCAGCATATACTTACTCAGGCTTAACCATGCAGCCTCACCCTTGGACTCCTGAGTTAACTCAGTTGAAAGTGCGTTGTGAATCAGTTGCTGATGTCACTTTTAATTCTGTTCTCGCTAACTTATATCGACACGGCCAAGACTCAATGGGCTGGCACCAAGATAATGAACCAGAGTTAGGTAGAAACCCTGTTATCGCATCTTTGAACTTAGGTGAAACACGTCGATTTTTGCTTAGAAATTTACATTGTAAAACTGAGATTGAATACGAGCTTTCTCACGGCTCCTTACTGATTATGGCTGGCGAGCTCCAGCATCACTGGAAGCACTGCGTACCAAAAACCGCGAAAACCAAAGATGAACGTATCAACCTGACTTTTAGGCAAATTTTTAACTATTGACTCAGCTTTTACATTCTCAATTAATATTGATGGTAGGTTTAGGTTCAGGACTTCATAGGGAATGGATTTATGCGTATTAAACCTCTTAGCTTAGCGGTCTTACTCTCTTGCTCACTTACCTTTGCAGCTCAGGCATCACAGGAAGAGGTACCGCTTCTCGATAATACTCAATCAGCGCAGTTGATTCGTAGTACCTACGAACAGGAACTGTTCACTTTCCCGGCGTTTAAAGAGGGCCATTTTGGCTTACGCATGTACCGCCAAACATTAGATGAGAAATATCACTCTGCCATTTGGACCGACATGGCACAAGTAGCCAGCCGGTTAAACCAATTTGCTAATGAAGTTGTTGAACCAGAAGACATCATTCTCTATTCATCTCAAAGGCTGACCACGTATCAAGAGAAAGAAACCGAACGAGGGCAGCGACGCTATACCGTGACTAAACACCATCCTGAGTACCTTTATCTTGGTGTGGATTTGCTTGGCGCAATGGCAAGAGCAAACGAATATGGCCTACAACATAAACAAGACAAAACGCTGAGAAAAATTATTAGGCGCTACGATTTCTCGCGTTACGTTACGGACAAAGAGATGATAGAGGCATGGGCAGCTCAGCTTGCAAACCAAGTCTACTGGCTTCGTCAGTTAGGAGAGCAAGATGTGGTCGAGGAATTCACTCAAACCTTCCGTGACACCTACCCCGACGATAAAGATAAGATGCTTTCAGCTCAGCAGTATTGGAACAAACTCTATGGTATGACGCACATCATCTTTGCCGATTCACAGTATTATCAGGAGCGAGTAAGCGAGAAGAAACACCAATGGATTTATGATTACTTTCGCAACAATATCGACACTATCCTACTGCGCGCCAAAGAAGACGTGATTGCGGAAGTCGGCATTTCGTTTTTGTTAGCAGGCTTGGACCATGATCCGGTCGTAAAGAAAACCCGCCAAGCCATTCGTCACGCAATCAACGCAGAAAAAGGGATGATTCCGTCGGTCGACGGTAACTTTGATCTCAAGTACGGCGAACACCGTAACGTGCTAGCCATCATGCTGCTCGATTGGAAAGGGGTACATAAAGCGCCAACTTATCAAGAGCACCCAGAGGCTTTTAAATCGATACCTTACGGCTTAATGCCCAAGCCTTAGAAATAACAAAACCCGCCATTTAGGCGGGTTTTTAGTGTGTATCTTCAATCTAAATTAGAGAGAGATAAAAATGCCCGCTAAGCACGCACTCATCAGGTTAGCGAGTGTACCAGCAGCAACCGCTTTTAGGCCTAGACTTGCAACATCTTTGCGGCGCTCAGGTGCCATCACGCCGATAGAACCCAACTGAATCGCAATTGAGCCAATGTTCGCAAAACCACACAACGCAAAAGTGATAATAATTTGAGTATGCTCAGACAGTGTCGCTTTGTGCTGCACAAAATCGATAAACGCAACAAACTCATTCATCACCACTTTCTGACCAATGTATGAACCCGCAGCTAGAATTTCGTAGCTTGGCACACCAATCAACCACGCTAGAGGTGCAAACAAATAACCAAAAATCGCTTGTAGCGTTACGCCAGAGAAACCAAGTATCTCACCCAAGTTTTCTAGCCCCGTGTTCACCATCGCGATAACACTCACGAAAGCGATAAGCATGGTACCAACAGCAACGGCAACTTTCATACCGCCCATGGCACCGCTTGCTAGCGCATCAATAACGTTACTTTCTTCTGATTTATCTAGCTCAATATTGTTGTAATCGCTTGGCGTTTGACGCTCAGGAACGATGATTTTTGCCATCATCAAACTACCTGGTGCTGCCATAAAGCTTGCCGCGATCAAGTATTTGAGGTCGACACCCAAACCAGCATAACCACCAAGCACACTGCCCGCCACTGAAGCCATACCACCAGCCATCACGGCAAACAGTTCAGAGCGAGTCATGTTAGAAAGAAATGGACGAATAAGAAGTGGTGACTCGCCTTGAGATAAGAAAATGTTCCCTGTTGCAACCAAAGACTCTGCTTTACTCGTACCCAAGAACTTCTGGATAGCGCCGCCAATAAATTGAATCACTTTTTGCATAATGCCCAAATAGTAAAGGGCGGAGATAAGAGCACTGAAGAAGATGATGATAGGAAGGACACGGATAGCGAAGATAAAGCCAGAAGAAGCGAGGTCACCAAAGAGGAATTTAATCCCTTCATCAGCAAAGCTGAGTAGCCCCGCGACACCATTACTTAAACTCGCCAGCGCCGCTTGACCCAACGGGAAATAGAGCACCAAAGCAGCAAACCCCATTTGTAGCATCAAGGCGCGAGATACAGTTTTCCAATTAATGGAAGAACGACCCTCAGAAAGTAGGAAAGCACAACCTAGCAGTGCAACAATACCAAATAGACTAAATAGAACACTCATGAGCTGGACCTACTAAACGTTGAAAAAGAAAAAAGAGCCAAAGGAATTGGCAGAAGAAAGGGACAACGCAGCGAGTGATAACTCACTTTTAGATCCAGAATGTAGACAGAACGAATAGTTCGACATCTTATTTTTACCTTATACAAGCAATTGAACGTAGCTGGTCCGGTCCGTGGGGTCATTCACTGCTGGCGAGCATGTTGCTTGGCCTGCTCCATGTGACGGCTTGTATGGGTAAGGGTCCTGAACAACTAAACCCTAATTCCCGCTTAAACGGGACGCAAGTATAGCCAACAAAAAGAGATATTCATCACATTTATTTACGCAAACGTTCAAGCGTTCAAAATTTAGGCAAAAGTACTCTTTTGTCGTCATACCATTAATAAAAGTAAGGGCATAAGGATAGGCGTTGATGGTAAAAAACATAAAAGTGACCAATAAATATGCAATCAAACTCGAAAGAGCCAAAATTCGTCATTTTACTCTCGCCAACAGGTGGATTTTGGTTATAATTCGCGTTGCTTCTTTCGAGGCCTCTGAGTATTCAGAGCATCATGATGCCGAGATGGTGAAATTGGTAGACACGCTAGCATGAGGTGCTAGTGCCTTTGGTGTGAGGGTTCGAGTCCCTCTCTCGGCACCATTATCCTTCTTCCCTAATTTTGTTCGAGTGTAATGCAAAGTTCTAAGCAGGCAAGACAGTCTACAGATGCTAACCAACTTCTGAGTGAGCTTGCGGTTCACGCTTTATTACACCTGCACTTTAAAATTCACGCGTCCTCGCATGGCCTCTCCCTTAAAGAACGTAATGACTTACTTCAGAAATGGCTGAAACCAAAACTGAAGAGTAATCGCTATAAGCTGATTAAAAAGCCGTTAAAATCTTTGACTCAGCAGGCAAAAGGTGAGAACGGAAATCTGGAAGCATTACTCGAGCGCTGCGTCGGTGCAGACAAACCCAGCAACCCTCAACCCGATCTAGATAGCTACTTGCTGCTGATCAACGAGATTGAGAAGAAACTGGGGACTACCGTGTTATTATCTCGACCGGAAGACGTCGACTTATCTCACGACCAACACGGCTGTTTGCTGTGTGTGCTTTCTGAGAACTTAAATCAGCACTTCGATGATAATAACGCCCTAATAGCTCCTATTTCGATGCTGTTCCGCGGACCAATGAGTCAACGCTCACTTTTCCTTGGCAGCATTTACGCCAGTGGTACCTTCAATTATGAAGTGCAGTATCAAGACGACCAGTTCGTTCGCATCACGTTAGAGTTAGCCTAACTGTAACGCTAAGAAATAAACGAATCGAAAAAGGCCGCGAAACTCGCGGCCTTTTGCTTATCTAGATTTAAACTTGAGTTAATCGATCTCTTTAAATCGAGCAGTAAAGTGGCGCAGCACTGGTGGCTCGTACTCGAAAGTGAGTCCTTTTAACTCATGTGCACGATTTTTCAGTTCGATAATCGCATCCGCAATGTAATCCATATGATCGTTTGTGTAGACACGACGTGGAATGGTCAAACGCATCAACTCAAGCTCTGACGCTTTTTGTTTACCCGTTTCCGGATCTCGACCAAGCAGCAACGATCCTATCTCTACTGCTCGAATACCCGCTTCCAAGTACAAAGCATTACACAATACCTGCGCAGGAAACTGATCAGCTGGAATATGTGGCAAAATCTTAGCGGCATCCACAAACACCGCATGACCACCCGTTGGGTATTGAATCGGAATACCGCCTTCACGTAAGCGCTCACCTAAGTATTGAACTTGGCTAATTCTATAGTGAAGAAAATCCTCATCCGCGGCTTCATACAAACCGCGAGCGAGCGCTTCCATATCACGCCCAGCCATGCCGCCGTATGTTACAAATCCTTCCATGGGTACGCAGCGCGTCTGCACCGCCTGGAACAACTCCTTATGATCACGAATACAACACATGCCACCAATGTTTACCATCGGGTCTTTCTTAGCTGACATGGTGAGCATATCACCGTACTGGTACATCTCACGGATGATTTCCAGAATCGATTTATTCTCGTAACCCGCTTCACGCTGCTTGATAAAGTAGGCGTTCTCACAGTAACGAGCCGAGTCAATCACCACTGGAATATCGTACTTGGTTGCAATCTCGTACACACTGCGCATGTTTTCCATCGACACAGGCTGACCACCGGAGCTATTACAAGTAATCGTGGTGATAATTGCACAAATGTTATGCGAACCGTGCGCTTCAATTGTTGCCACCAGCTTATCGATATCAAAATTGCCCTTCCAATCATAAGGCGTAGTGGTGTCGAATGCTTCTTCCGTTACCACGTTAATCGCTTTACCGCCATTGAGTTCAATGTGACCCGCTGTGGTATCAAAATGGTAGTTCGAGATAAATACTGGCGTTTCACCACCACGCACCTGACGCATACGCTCAATCAAAGCGGGGAACAAAATTTGCTCGGCACCACGCCCTTGGTGTGCAGGCACGGTGAGCTTATAACCGAAGAAGTGCTCCACTGCATCACACAGGTTGTAGTAATTTCGACTCCCCGCATAGGATTCATCCCCCATCATGATGCCAGCCCACTGGTTATCACTCATGGCACCAGTGCCAGAGTCAGTCAGCAAATCGATATAAACATCATCACTACGAAGAAGAAATGGATTATAGCCCGCTTCTTTTAACGCGACTTCACGGTCTGACAAAGTCGTCATTTTGATTGGCTCTACCATTTTGATACGGAAAGGTTCTGGAATACGTTTCATTGTTCATTTCCTTATACGCATTGCCCTACGCAGTTTCACGTAAGACTAAAAAACAAATAGATAGAATGCTTTTCAATGCGATTGCATTGAGGAAATCAACGAGAAGAGATTTTACTAAGAAGAGACAAGCAGTAGTCTAGGTTATACCAGAACGACAGCACCAAACGGCTATCGAGAATATCCTTTATTCTCATCGTCTTCGTCCTCCTGATAAAAATAAAAGGTCAGAAACCCCATGTCTCTGACCTTTTCAATATAGTGTAGTTTTCAATCAATTTTCAGTGAGGTCACCCTCATTTTAAGAAGGTCTCGCCCTTTTCATTCTGCGTTTGATATTACTTTCTTTGACTAAGTAATCGAAAAGTGGCGCGAATAAGTTAGCAAATAGAATCGCTAACATGATGCCTTCTGGATAAGCCGGGTTCAGCACTCGGATAAAAATCGTCATCACACCGATTAATAGTCCGTATGCCCATTTCCCGTTATTGGTAAAAGCTGCCGAGACAGGGTCTGTCGCCATAAAGAAGGTACCAAACGCAACCCCACCAATCACGAAGTGCCAGTAGAACGGCATGGAGAACATGGGGTTAGAGTCTGAACCGATCGCATTCAATAGTAGTGAAGCTCCGATTAAACCGACCAACACGCCCGCAACAATTCTCCACGATGCAATCTTCATAAAGATGAGAACCAAGCCTGTTAGTGCGATCAACAACGTGGAGACTTCACCCATCGAGCCTGGTAAATTACCAACAAAAGCATCTCCCCATGAAATTGTTTGTCCTGTCATATTATTTATCAAAGCACTTTGCCCGCCTTCATACCATTGACTAAGTGGAGTAGCGCCAGAGTAACCATCAGCCGCGACCCACACAGCACCACCGGACATGTTGGCAGGATAGGCAAAGTATAAGAACGCTCGCCCTGCTAAAGCTGGATTTAGGAAGTTTCGTCCAGTGCCACCGAAAATCTCCTTCGCCACAACAATACCGAAAGTGATACCTAAAGCCGCTTGCCATAGTGGAATTGTCGGAGGAAGGATCAGCGCAAAGAGTATAGAGCTGACAAAAAAACCTTCATTCACCTCATGCTTTCGCACAATAGCAAACAGAACTTCCCAGAAACCACCAACGATAAACACCGTCGCATAAACCGGGAGAAAGTAAGTAGCACCAAGCCACATTTTACTTTCCCACCCCGCTTGTGAAACCGCATCTAACGAGCCCCATACCCAACTCAGTTGCCATGAAGAAACAAGCGCTTGCTGAGCTGAGGCTTGTTCCATTCCATACAACAAGGCATCACTCGCTTGCTGTCCTATGTTGTACATACCCCAGAACATGGCAGGGAAGACCGCCAACCACACCATGATCATAATACGTTTTAAATCGATGCTATCTCGAACGTGAGTCATGCCCTGGTTTACCTTACCAGGCGTGTAAAAATGGTTTCGACAGCTTCGAAAAGTGGGTAGAACTTGTGATACTTCCCACCTGGACCAAACTTAGGTGTCGCTTTCTCAAAGTAATGTTTAAGGCTCATAACGCTCCTCCTTTATTTAAAAGATGGTACGCACATGTGTAAAAAGCGATCGTTTTTTAATCTCTTCGTCTTCCTTCTTCGTACTTCACCTTGTTCGCCACTCTTCTGTCTCCTCTTTAAATCCGGCGAACAGTTTATCCAACGAAAAAGGGACCGCTCATGGACACACTCGCCATTGACCTAGCTAGATTCCAATTTGCCTTTACTGTCTCTTTCCACATTATTTTTCCAGCTTTTACGATTGGTTTGGCAAGTTATCTCGCTGTATTAGAGGGCTTGTACTTAAAAACGGGCAACAAACAGTACATGCAAATCTATAAGTACTGGCTCAAAATCTTTGCCATCAGTTTTGGTATGGGTGTGGTGAGTGGCATCGTGTTGAGCTATCAATTCGGTACTAACTGGAGCGTGTTTGCCGACAAAACAGGCCCAATCCTAGGCCCGCTAATGGGTTATGAAGTTTTTACTGCGTTTTTCCTCGAAGCTGGGTTTTTAGGCGTGATGCTTTTCGGTATGGATAAGGTGGGTAAGAAGCTTCACTTCGCCGCGACTTGTATTGTTGCATTCGGGACGTTTTTGTCTGCGTTTTGGATACTTTCGGTTAATAGTTGGATGCAAACACCAGCGGGCTATAGTATCAACGAAGCCGGACAGTTTATCCCAGAAGACTGGTGGGCGATTGTCTTCAACCCTTCCTTCCCTTACCGGCTCGTTCATATGTTGCTCGCCGCTTACCTTACTACTGCCTTTGTTGTAGCCGGCGTTGCCGCTTATCACTTGCTAAAAGCAAACCATAACCCTCTAGCCAGAATTATGTTCTCGATGGCAATGTGGATGGCTGCCATCGTGACACCAATTCAAATCGTTGCTGGAGACATGCATGGATTAAACACCCTTGAACATCAACCCGCCAAAGTCGCCGCGATGGAAGGGCACTATGAGTCTCACCAAGGCGCGCCATTGATCCTCTTCGGTATCCCTAACGATGAAGAAAAACGCATGGAATACGCACTGGAAATCCCCAAACTCGGTAGTTTGATTTTAACTCATGACCTCAACGGTGAAGTGAAGGGATTAGATGCTTTTCCAGAGGAGGAACACCCTCCTGTCTCTATCGTTTTCTGGTCTTTCCGAGTAATGGTCGCGCTTGGTTTTGGCATGCTTGTTATTGGTTTGTGGAGCCTTTGGCTAAGAAAACGTCGCAAACTTTTTGATTCGAGGGCACTTCAACGTATTTGTGTGCTGTTTGCCCCAGCGGGGTTCATTGCAGTTTTAGCAGGCTGGATAACTACCGAAGTCGGTCGACAGCCTTACACCGTATACGGTCTTTTAACCACAGCCAATTCGGCATCGCCTATTGATGCCGCCGCGGTGAGCGTCTCCCTGACGGCGTTCATCGTGGTTTACTTTGTGGTTTTTGGAGCTGGCTTCTTCTATCTCCTACGTTTGATGCGCAAGTCTCCAACTCGATATGAAGAAGGTCTAGATAGCCGACTTCCTGATGGCACGAAAACCGATGCCATCACACATTCTAACCATCTAACCTAGGAGCTTACTCATGGATTACGCATTAATTTGGTACGCTTTGATTGGGCTCGCTGTTCTGATTTATGTCGTGTTAGATGGCTTTGATCTCGGTATTGGTATCCTATTTCTCAGCGCTAATGACGATGAAGAGCGCGACATGATGATGAACAGCATCGCTCCTGTTTGGGATGGGAATGAAACTTGGCTAGTTCTTGGCGGAGGTGGGCTTTTTGCCGTGTTCCCCCTCGCCTACGCGGTCATTATGCCAGCACTCTATGCTCCCCTGATTTTAATGCTGCTCGGGTTAATTCTGCGCGGGGTTTCTTTTGAGTATCGCTTCCGAACACAACGCGGAAAGTTTTTATGGGATAGCGCTTTTTTCATTGGTTCACTCACCGCGGCATTGATGCAAGGCATTATGCTCGGAACCCTGCTCCAAGGTATAGAGGTTAGTGAACGAGCATACGCAGGTGGATGGTTTGATTGGCTTTCGCCATTTAGCGTATTTTGTGGCCTGGCGCTTGTTTGTGCTTATATTCTGCTCGGTTCATGCTGGTTATTAATCAAGCTTCCAGAAGAGCTGATGGGGCGCTATTACGTGGTCGCGCGACGATGGGGACTAGCGATGGTAGCCTGTATATTCATCGCCAGTTTGTGGCTGCCATTGAGCCAAAATATCGTATTTGAACGTTGGTTCTCATTACCAAACTCGCTACTGTTTTTCATTTTACCAATTATTGCAGCGGCACTTATTTGGCAGCTATTCAAAGCCTTACTCGACCACAAAGCCGTCCGAGCCTACGTTCTTGCGATCGGCCTGTTTCTTGTGTCCGCGATGGGTTTCGGTGTCAGTACATTCCCTTACTTGGTCCCATTCGCACTCACTTATCAAGACGTCGCTGCGCCAGACAAAAGTTTGGCATTTTTACTTGCCGGTGCGGTGGTATTACTTCCTCTGATCATAGCCTACACGGCTTATTCGTACTGGGTTTTCCGCGGCAAGATGAAACGTGGAGAAGGATATCACTGATGAAACTAAAACCCATTTTGTGGTTCATTGGCATTTGGCTGGCAAGCGTGGTCGCCTTGTTTGTTATCAGTTCGTTGATACGAACTGCGATATTGTAGGCCCGGAGTCAACTGCACCACATCTGAAGCTATTGAGGTCTATACTCAAGCAAGAGTAAAACAACGGAGGTTTTTATGACCTTAAAGCAGTTTCTGGTAACTTTGATTCTTTTGACGGTTCCACTGTTTTCACCAAATGCATTGGCCGTAGACAAGCAGATGTCATCCGCCATGAAAAGTAAAATGCGGTCTATTTGCTCCGCAACAAACGAGCAGGGTCATTGGCAACTTGCTGAAGCAACTCCTGACGCAAGACGCTCACTAAACATGGTGCTTTATCAAATGAATGCCGATGATAAATTGAAAGCAATTCATGAGGTGAGAACCAAAATGGTCGGCGGCACCCATTATGCGTTTGAGTTCGAGTTGCAAGATGGTCAAGTCTGGAATGCAATTGTATTGCACAGTGCCCGAGGCGATTACATGATCGAAAGACACGCAAAGAAAGGCGAACTCTGCCCTAAATAGCAATAGACACTACGACTCTACAGCCGACACAATAAAGTCGACTGATTCAGTCGCCTTTATTGTTGGTATGTTTAGGTATCGCTTCAAAAGCTTGGGAAAAGTAATAGCTTTCAACCTGAGGCCTAACTAAATCACAAGCTAACCCAAGGTCATCATTTTTTGTGAAAGGTAAATGTTCTGATAGAACCTCTTTTGACTTTTTATCAACCGTTTTAAAAGATTCAATAATTCTTAGAGGAACGTGAAACTGATGATCTCTCACGAGAAAGAAATAGTATTGGAGATGCTCGCCATATGTCGCAGCGTTATTAATCTCGCTACCAATTTTCACAGCTTCAACACGACTGCCTTCACAATCAAATTTAAACACATTGGTAATTTCTGCTTCCATAGAGCCTGGTACATAAACGATATAGCCAGCACTGAGCTCATGACCAATTAATACATAGCTCTCGTCGCGCTCATGCAGTTGATACGCAAAAGAATGAAATGCACTACAAAGTAAAATGAATCCAAGCCGTTTCTTCATTTTGTCTTCAACTCATCTATGACTTTACGTACGAAGTTTGCCTTAGCATCCGTATATTTTTCGATGGTAATTTCAGCTTGTTCCATCAAAGAAAGTTTTAGAGAAACATGAGGAAAGTGCGCAATACCTAGTACCATATCGATAATAGGTTTGGCAGGCATATCCAAAATGGCAGTACTGCCAATATGCTCGATTTGAGTTGACATCATCTCCGTCACTAACGCCAGTTCAGATCGGCTGCGTGCAAAATCCTGTCGACATGCAGGATCATGCTTAACAACACCTACGTTGTAATTGGCTAAACCTAATTTCATCCATCCCTCTCCTAATAAATCCAAATATCATAAGAAGGAAATTATCCAATCACCAAAGTAAAAGCCAAACTTCCGGCACACCCGACACTAATTACTCAACAAATAGAGTCATCTCTGGTGTACTTTTGGTTTGGCTTTCTACTGTTAAACCGTCTCGGTTTTCGCCTCTATCTTCTCATTCACTTTATCGCAAATGTACTCTCCAATAGGCATTGCAGATGTAGCTGCAGGAGAGGGGGCGTTGCAAACGTGCAGGCTTCTGGCGCTTTCGGCAAACAAGAAGTCATGAACCAAGGTTCCGTCGGATAACACCGCTTGCGCACGAATACCCGCAGGATATGGTTTGAGATCGTCTACCTTGATGCTTGGGCAGTATTTATTGACCAGCTTGAGATAGCCCGGCTTCCACCACGAGTTCTTAAACTCATCCAATCCGGTTTTTAGATGCTTTTGTGTCACCTTCCAGAAACCGGAGAAGCTCAGCATTTGCATGGTATCTTGCAAGCTGAAGTTAACCTTGTCGTACCCTTCTCGCTTCCAGCCTTGCACCGCATTTGGACCTACGGTCACACTGCCATCAATCATGCGAGTCAGGTGGACGCCCAAGAATGGCAAATCAGGGTCGGGAATTGGATAAATAAGATGATTCACCACTTGGTCGTGTTTACTATCTAAGCGGTAGTATTCACCACGATAAGGGATGATTTGGAAATCGGTCGGAATAGACATCATCTTCGTCATGCGATCCGCCATCAAGCCGCTGCAAGTAACCAAGAACTTAGCATTGAGCTGCATGGTTTGACCGTCTGAAATACAGGTCAGTTGAACTTCTTCGTCCTTCTCTTCGGCAGCCACCACTTTGGTTCTCAAGCTGATTTGACCGCCGAGCTTTTTGAACTCTTCCGCCATCTGCTCAGTGACCAAACGATAGTCCACAATACTGGTGGTTTTGACATAAATCGCGCCCAATCCCGTGATGTTTGGTTCAGCCAGTTTAAGTTGAACTTCATCGAGTAGCTTTACGTCGATGCCGTTGACATGGCAGCGCTCATAGAGGGCATTCATGCGTTCGACTTCTTGCTCATTGGTCGCAACCAGTAACTTGCCACAGTTCTCCACCGGAATATCGTGCTCGGCGCAGAACGAAATGGTTCGCTCTACCCCACGCTTACAAAAATCCGCTTTTAAGCTGCCCGGTGCGTAGTACACCCCGGCATGAATCACGCCGCTATTGTGTCCGGTTTGGTGCTGGGCAAAACCGGACTCTTTCTCAACCAATAAAATGGATTTGTCTGGATGACGTTGCTGTAGTTGCCATGCTGTCGACACACCAACGATACCGCCACCAACAATGATGTAGTCATAGACTGATTTCATACGACCTCTTATAAAACCGATAGTTGAGATTGTTGCAATTTGAACTTGCGACCACTGTAAATGAACACCGCGACAAATACCGCGCAGCTTGCCACACGAACCAACATTGGGATGTCGTGCCAAACTAGCAATGTACCTACCACTACCAACAAGAGACGCGTCAGAATGTTTAGAGGACCTTCCAAGTAGCCTTCAATCGCACCAATCAATGCATAGGTACCGATGATGGCAAAGAAGCCCACGGTAATCACTGACGTCACATCCCAACTGACTAAGCCTGTATAAGCAATCAACAGCGGTACAAGATACAAACCTTTGGCAATTTTCCATGCCATCAAACCAGTGCGCATTGGCGGTGTTTTAGCGATGGTCGCTGCTGCAAATGCGGTCAAACACACTGGAGGCGTAACGTTGCTGTCTTGCGATAACCAGAAGATGATGAGGTGAGCAGCCAGCAACGCCAAGCCTACCGCTTCCATACCCAAACTTTGCTCTAGTAGGGTTTCCATAAAGTCCGCAGGCACTAGCGCCACCATTTCTTTCGCGGTTTCCAACGCCATTGGAGCATTAAGCAGTTCCAGCTTTTCTGGCGCCGCCAACATAAAGATGGCTTTTGCTTGTTCAGGCAATTGACCCGACACCATCAATTCAAGCAATTGGTTTTCCGCAATCAACTTGTAAAGCGCAGGGGCAGACAGTGTGCCCAACACAATATACGCCGCTGTAACAGGTAAACCCATACCCAAAACAAGAGAAGCGAGCGCAATCAGAACGATCATGATGAACAAGTCGCCATTCGCCCAACCGTCGATCATCAATGAGAAGGTGTTGCCGATGCCCGTTGTACTGATCACGTTGATCACCAAACCGATACCCACCAGCAATACGGCTGTTGTCGCCATGTTTTTCGCACCTTGCGATAGCGCTTCGATGATCGCTTTTGGTCCCATCTTGTGATCTTTCGAGAACCAAGAAGCCACCACCACAGAAATGATCGACAAGCCAGCAGCGTAAGTTGGCGTAAAGCCTTGAACCAACAAAGTAACCAATACCGCCAGCGGGATAAGGTTGTGCCAACCGCTGATCAACACTTTCAGTAGAGATTCATCGCTGGTCGTGATTTTTTGAACGCCGCTGCGTTTGGCTTCGATACGCACAAAGAACGCCACAGACAAGAAATAGATAAGAGCAGGAATGAAAGAAACGGCGATAATATCAACATAAGGAATTTGCGTGTAAGACGCCATGATGAAAGCACCCGCGCCCATCACTGGTGGCATCAACTGACCACCTGTCGACGCCGCAGCTTCAACGCCCGCCGCGAAGCGCGAAGGGAAACCTGCTTTTTGCATTAAAGGAATACTGATAACACCAGTTGAAACCGTATTTGCCACACTAGATCCAGATACTGAGCCCATCAATCCCGAGCCAATCACTGCGATAAAACCGGGACCACCAATGATTTTGCCAGCCGCAGCACGTGCCACATTGATGATGTAATCACCGACACCAGAGCGCACAAGAAACGCACCAAACAGAATGAACATGAATACGAAAGTCCAACTGATGCGCGAGATAGAGCCAAACATGCCCTCAGAAGAATAGAAGCTACGGTAGAGCAAGGTTTCCATGCTCAAACCCGGGAAGTGGAAAATACCTGTCGCCCACTTACCCCAAAGCACAACGTAGCTCAGGCACACCACAATCAGCACTGGAATAAACCAACCCATGGTGCGTCGGATAAGCTCAATCACAATCAGGATTGCCATGATGGCGAAGACCCAATCGCTGGTCACGAACTTCACACCGCGTTCATACAGCGCATCTTCGGCATAGGGAATGTAGAGCAAACACGCGACCGCGCCCATAGCAATTAACACATCGATGCCGAGTGCAATCTTACTCTGCTTAAGAGAGATATGAGCCGGATACCAAAGCGCACAAATCACCGCAAAGCCAGCAAAGTGGGTCGCGGAAATCCATAACTCTGGTAACGTCGATAAGGTATTAAACCAAATGTGCAAAGCAGACAACACCACGCCAAACACTGTAATTGTGGTGGTTACCCACGGAAAATCAGTGCGCGTGGGCAGCTCAAACTTCTGCAATTCCTTTTCTATTGAGTCGCTCATCTCATACTCCAAGCTCTGGCGGCTTTTTCCATCTTAGAAATCGGTAGGGATAAAATGCCCCGAGCCAAAACTCGGGGCGAAGTTGGCGTTATTTCGCCATTAAGTCTGATGGGATTTCGATGCCCATTTCTTTGTAGTAACGCGCCGCACCTGGGTGAAGAGGCACTGGCAAGCCAGCAATCGCTTTCTCAATCGCCATTGCTTTTGTTGCTTTGTGGATGCCTTGTAGGAAAGGCAGGTTCTCGTAAATTGCTTTGGTTAGCTGGTAAACGTCTTCTTCCGAGATATCTTCACGAACTGCCAAGAAGTTTGGCTGTGCAATGGTAGTGATCGGCTTATCTAGACCTGGATACGTGTTCGCTGGGATCTCGTACTTCGTCCATAGGTTGTAATTGCCGTTCGCCTCTTTGATTTGTTCGTCAGTAAACGAAAGAATCGAAATGTCTTTACCCAACGCAGCAAAAGCTTGAGTGACCGCACCAACAGGTACACCCGCAGGCGTGTTCATGCCGTCAATGGTGCCGTTTTGAAGTGCGCTCGCACTGCCGCCGTAACCCATGTAAGCAAGATTGAATTTATCAGGGTCGACCTTCAGACCTTTCATGATTTGGCGACCAGAGTTCTCAGTTCCTGAGTTCTTCTTACCGATAGAGAACTTCTTGCCATCTAGGTTGTTCAGATCAGTCACTGTGCCCGTTTTTGCTAGGTCAGAGCGAACAATAAAGTGCTCAACGTTTTGCCAAAGCATAGAGACTGAGCGCAGTTGTTCTTGGCGACCGCTCTTCTCATAAGGACCTTCACCAGACCAAGCCCACGCACCGTAAAGGCCTTGTAGAATCGCGAACTGTGCTTCGTTTTCATTCAGCAGTTTAACGTTTTCACCAGAGCCCGCAGAGCTGATTGCAGAAAGGGAGAAGTGGTGCTTTGGTGCCAACTTCACTTTGCTTAACGTCGCCAACGCTACGCCCACAGGGTAGTAAGTACCACCTGTCGATGCCGTTGCAAGAATATAGCTACGATCTTCTGCCGCAGCGTTAGCAGCAATACCAAAAGAAGTCACAGCGACAGCCAAAGCTTTTACCAGCTTATTCATTTTCATTATTACTCTCCGTGTAGTCGTTTCACGATTGGGGATTTACATCATGTTAAACCTTTATTAACAACACATTCCCTAGAGCAATTGAAATGCCAACTTTTAACCCTTTGTATTTATTGAACTAAGAGCTGAAAGACATCAAAAATGAGCAAAATCATGCTGATTTGATAGCAAAGTAATGAGCAAGATCTTGCTCATTGAAGAGGAGAAGGTTGCACGCCTAGATCGCAAAAGGTTAATAAAATGTGATCAAGACAAAATAAATGCACGATTCACTAATAAGCAATATTTTGCCGATGCAATTTTGGATTGAATTGCAACTAATGAGCGTCTTAACAATAAGAAGAAAAAGCGCATCATTCTAAACTGCTCAATTTATCAGCTGAGGTTTATAGCCTAAACGACTACAAATAGCACAAAAATACAGCAAAGAAAGCCATGTTACAAAAATGAAAAGTCATTTATTCTAATTTTTAATTTAAAAAGCAGCTCGATCCACCAGTTCAGAAATAAACATTGACCGTATCAACTTATTTTCTACTTTGGGGTTGTGCCAATGGCCCTATGTTCGTTAGTGTAACAACACGCCAAGGCAAACGTATTCCTTGGTATTTTTTCGTCTTTAAGGATCACCCATGTCAGCAACTGCGCAATTACAATTCGCTTTAAAACGCCCATCTGGCGTTGCTGCTGCGATCCTCCTGCTCTCTCTGAAACTGATTCAGAGCTGACAGGCTATATCTAAACTTTCTGTCAGCTTGAGAAGAAGCTGACGGGAACACCACATACTCCTCCCATTCCTTTCAGTTTCTTCCAAGCGAAACATAAGAGGAATAACAATGTTAAGCGCACGCAATATCGCCGCTTTGGGCTTCATGACTTTCGCCATGTACTTAGGCGCGGGTAACCTGATCTTCCCTCCATTTTTGGGTTACCAAGCAGGTGAAAACTTTCTGAGCGGGATGTCTGGCTTCCTCTTGACGGGTGTAGGTCTGCCTGCGATGGCACTGGTGATGGTGGCTATCGTAAACGGTTCAGACAAATTAACCGCTGCCCTACCTAAACCTTTGGCGACCAGTTTTTGGGTGATGGTGTTTATCGTGATTGGCCCTGCGTTCGTGATCCCACGTGCGATTACCGTCGCTTACCAATTTAGCTTTGCACCAATGTTTGGTGATGCCGCTTTGGTGCCTTTCACTATTGCCTTCTGTGCTATCACCATTCTATTTGCCCTATATCCGGGTAAGTTGGTCGACAACCTAGGCAAGATCTTAACGCCTGCCTTGATGGGTATCTTGATCATCATGTCTGTGACGGCTTTGATTTCTCCTGCAGGTGAGCTAACTACCGCAACAGGACCATACGTATCTGGCGCATTTGCTGAAGGCTTGACCCAAGGCTACATGACCATGGATGCGCTAGGTTCTATCGGTTTTGGTTGGATTATCTTCCGCGCGATTCGCAGCATGGGTGTGGATAGCCCGAAAGCCACTGCAAAATACACACTAATTGCTGCTTTAATGTACGCGGTTGCCATGGCATTTGTTTACATCTCATTGGCTTACATTGGCTCAACAAGCTCATACTTAGGCTCTGAATTCAGTAACGGTGGCGACATCTTAACGGCATTCACCTTTAGCCACTTCGGCGCATTTGGCTCACTATTACTAGGGGCCGTGATGGTATTGGCGTGTTTGACTACTGCTATCGGCGTAACCACCGCAGGCAGTGAGTTCTACGACAACACTTTCAGCAAAGTGAACTACAAAGGCTGCGTTATCACGACCATGGTATTGGCAGGTTTGATCGCTAACGTAGGTCTAGAGCAACTATTGGCTATCACATTGCCAGCGGTTGTGGCGCTTCACCCAGTCGCGATTGCGTTGATGGTCATGGCACCAGTGCGCAACAAGATGTCACAAATCATGGTGGTAGCGACGGCGTTCACTGCTTTAACGTTTGGTTGTGTTGATGCGCTGCACATCCTAGGTTACATGCCAGATTCCACCGATGAGTGGATGGGTAATTACATGCCTCTGTACAATGACTTTGCTAGCTGGATTATGCCTAGCGTATTTATGATGATTGTTGGTCTGCTGTTTACGACGAAAACCAACCAAACCGAACAATTCGAGCTGGTGAATGAATAGCCGTTTAACATAAGACATCGCTCAATAAGTGAGTTACTATGTAGCTCGCTTATTGATATCAGGCAAAGGAGTTGCCTGAATGAAAGATTGATATGGGTCGCCTATGGATAATCAGTATCTAGACATCAGAACACTGAACTTTATCGTTATTCTGTTCTCTTGCATTTACTCTATTAGTCTGCTTTGTTATCAATACACTCAGGGTAGAGTCAAAGGCCTAAAAACCTTCTCGATATCACTACTGTTTATTGGTTTAGGTCCTTTTTTACTTGGCTTTAGAGGCTCTGCGCCAGACTGGCTGACCATCGTCATAGCCAACACTCTCATATTAGTCGGCTTCTTGCTTACGCTATATAGCGTAAGCATTTTTCGTCAATACCCTTTAAAATTGGCTCACTGTCTCACCTTGTTAACACCTGTTTTTAGTGGTTCATTTTACTATTTCACCTTCCATGACCCTTCTATCAAAAGCCGTATTATTTATCTGAGCACGTATATTTGTATCGTCACCTTCTTTAGTGGTGTCGCCATGCTTAAAGGTACCCAAAAGGACTTAAAGCTCCCTGTTAAAGCAATGGCTTACTCTTTCTTTGGATTTAGTTTTTTTATGGGATTTAGGGCGCTTTGGAGTACTTTTTCAGGTGAGTTACCAAGTTTTATGGTCGCAGGCCTTATCCATCAGCTGACTTTCTTATTTAGCATCTGCCTGATCGTTGCTTTGAGCTTTAGTATGCTGTGGTTAATTAACGGACGCTTGGTGCAATCCATTAATGCTCTCTCTCATTTAGATGCACTCACAGGGCTATATAATCGTCGAGCCATGGAAGAAATCGTTCCAAACTTGGTTAGTAAAGCACATAAAAAAAACCAAGCAATCAGCATTATTATGACTGATGTCGACAAGTTCAAAGCGATTAATGATCACTATGGTCACACGGTTGGCGACTCCGTCATGGCAACGATCTCCACTATTTTTAAAAAGCATCTTCCTGAGTCAGCCTGCATTGTGCGATTTGGTGGTGACGAGTTCATGATTGTTTTGCTCGAAAAAGCACAGCAAGCCAAAATTTTCGCAGAGCAAATTCGCCTTGCGGTCGAAACTGAAACCGCTTTGCAATCATTTAAAACTGAAGTGACCATGAGCTTTGGTATCAGTCAGTTATCTGAGGGGCAATCACTTCAAGAGGCGCTTGCTGAAGCAGACGAAGCGCTATATAGCTCTAAACATACAGGAAGGAACCTCGTTACCTTGTTTGGAGAAGGTAAAGACCTAAATTATAAGTTTGTCCCAGCTCCTGCCAAAAGCGCATAACATGTTTGTTATGCCAGTGATTTCGAATTAGCTAGAAATCGCACTAAGTATAGTCGGAGCGATTCAAACCAAACTTCTGCATCTTTTGGTTAAGGGTTCGACGTGGTAAATCCAACTCCTGCATCACCTCATTGATGCGTCCATGATGCCTGACTAAAGAATCATGCAGCACTTTACGCTCAAAATTATGTAGCTGAATCGCCAACGGAACGCCTGCTTGTGTCTCTTCGGTTGTAGAAGATGGTCGACTGGAGAGAATTTCCATCACGGAGACGGTTTCATCCAGAGCAAAACGCATTGCTACATTTCTAAGCTCACGCACGTTACCGGGCCAAGCGTAAGCAAGAATGGCTTTTCTATCGGCTTCACTCAGCGGACGACTCTCAGGGTTACTTTTCAGGGCAAAGTGTTCGAACAAGATCAACGCGTCTTCTTCTCGCTCACGTAGCGGAGGCAAATAGATCTGCGCCACATTAAGACGATAGTACAAATCCTGACGAAACTCGTCATGCTCATTGAGATCTTCTTTCGCGGCGGCGATCACTCTTAAATCAACCGAGATCTGTTGGTTACCCCCAACGCGCTCAACCGTATGTTCCTGTAATGAACGCAACACTTTCACCTGCATAGACAGTGGCATACTCTCGATTTCATCAAAGAATAAAGTGCCTTTATCCGCGTATTCCAACTTACCAATGCGCTTTTTACCCGCTCCGGTAAATGCCCCTGCTTCATGTCCAAACAGCTCACTTTCAAACAGGTTCTCAGGAATAGCGCCACAGTTGATTGGCACAAAATGATAGGATCTGCGTTGGCTTTCATTATGCAAACTGGTCGCCACCAGCTCTTTACCACAACCTGTTTCGCCGTAAATGATCACGTTAGTATCAATGCGTGCTAACTTGGCAACTTGTTCTCTAAGCTGTTGCATCACACGGCTTCGGCCAATCAGCACTTCTTCTAAGCCGCTAACGCTAGATAGATACTCTTGGCGATCTTGAGTAGACGTTTGTGCGCGATAACTCTCGACCGCATCGGTCACTCGCTGGGATAGGCGCTCAGGTTGGAAAGGTTTCTCGATAAAATCGAACGCACCGTTTTGCAACGCCCCAACTGCCATATCGACATCACCATGTCCGGTGATCAAAATAACTGGCGTTGGGATGTGATTAGCAATCAGGCTTTCTAGTATCGACAAGCCGTCGGTGTCCGGCAGGCGAACATCACTGACAATCGCATCAAATTCTTGGCTAAGAATGGCCGCTTTCCCCTCTTCTCCTAAACTGAATGCGGTCACGTCGAACCCCGCCAGTTGCAGCCACTGACTGGTAGCCTGACGAACAATGTCATCGTCTTCGATAAGTGCAATTTTAGGGGTGTCGTCAAAAGCCATGAGTTACTACCGTAGGTGGAATAGAAATCGCTCTTTGCTAACGGTAGCAAAAACCACTGAGGAGAAAAGGAGCTAGATCTCACTTCTTGCTTACAAGTCTTTAACATCCAACCAGTTAGGCGCACTCTTTAATGACTCTCGGTGAGAACGCACTAGCTGAACGGAGTCAGTATGCAGCGCAAAAGGAATGGCAAAACGTGGCTTGTGGTCGTAATTGCAACAGTGCTGATGTTGTCTTGTTATAGCGCCAGCAGAGAGGTTGCTCGTCAATGGTTGAGCGTACAAACTCAAACCGAAGCTCAACAAAAACTGCTCGACTATATCGGTGAAGTTCGCCGTGCACTCAAACGCTTCTATCACTTGCCTTACCTTGTCACCAATAATCCGGAAACCATCGCGTTTGTAAAAGGAAACCGGACTTATTACGAGCCATTGCAAACCCAACTGACTCAGCTAGATAAAGCCGCCAATACGGAAGGTTGGCTAATCCTGTCTAACTCTGGCGAAGTATTGGTCTCGAGTTTAATCGAAGAGCGCTTTAGCCTATCTGACCGAAAAGCCATTGTGGAACAAATTCACAATCAAGGCGGCGGTGTTTCCTTGGTGAACAAAACCAAAGGTTCGAGTCCGTTGTATTATCTTGCAGCCCCTATCTACGACGGTCTGGATATAGCAGGCATTGTGGTGGTGCAAATCAACCTCAGCTTATTGACCGAACAGACTATTACTAGCCAAGACATCATTACGTTGCAGAACCGTCAGCAACGCTTTTTCCTATCGAGCAGCTCGCTCTATAACGCAGACTGGTTTAACGAACCAAGCAACGCCGTTCAGTTAGAAACGCAGCGCTTATACGACAACACTAATATCAGTGTGTGGACGCTCAATCAGCAACGCTATTTTGCGCACACCGTTAAATTGGATGATTTGAATTGGTACGTCAGCTACCTCACCCCTTCTAAGCCGATTCAACAAACCATCAACGTGATTGGTTGGAGCGTAGCGGCGCTGCTCTTGTTGGTTGTATTACTCGTCATCATTGGTCTACAACGTCGACAAAAGCACATCAATCAACAACGAATTCAAGCCCTGTTGGAAGAGTCCCAACGCCGCTTGAAACAGATGATCAATAAAACCCACGTTGGTTTGCTATTGATTGATGAACAAGGGCAACTGTTCGATCTCAACCCAATGGCGAAGCGTTTGTTCTGTTTACCAGAGAGCGTCAATCGACACGCTTTTGCTTGGGAATTATTCGACGCAGGCAACCCCAATTCCACCACACTTAAGTTGCTCAAGGACTTGCCTAAGCATAAAGAGCTCGCAGAGATCAGCACGGTCGAAACCATTGCCAGACGCAGCGATGGAAGCGTCTTCCCTGTCCTGTTCTCGCTAACCAGTTTCCCTTGGCATGGCGAGCAGTATTTCCTTGCAACGATCATAGACATCAGTAAGCGGAAAAAAGCCGAGCAATCGCTGCAACAGGTCAACCAAGAACTGGCGCAACGGGTAGAAGAGCGAACTCAAGCGCTAAAAGAAGCGCAAAACCAATTAATTGAATCGAGCAAAATGGCCGCCTTGGGTCGCATGTCGAGCGCGATTACTCATGAGCTCAATCAGCCACTGACAGGCTTGCGTACCCTGCTCACCACGAACGAACTGCTGGCGGAACGCGGCGAAACCGAGATGATGAAAGCCAACAATGTTTTGGTGCAAAAGCTGATTGATCGTATGGCAAGCATGACCAGTCAGCTGAAGACGTTCGCCTACAACAAACCAGAAAGCCTACAAGCAATTTCTCTTACTTCCGCACTCGAAGAGACCCTACGCGTTTATCAAACCCAACTAGACAAAGTGGATGTGCGTGTTCGAGTTGCTCATGACTTACCTAACATCTTGGGTGAAGAACAACGACTGCTTCAGGTACTCGGTAATCTTGTCTCGAATGCGCTAGACGCAATGAACCATACCACCAACCCGCAGCTCAGCTTGATCGTCAATCCAACCGACAATCAGGTCGAACTGATCGTCAGTGATAATGGCTGCGGCGTGTCGAATGAGATGCTTGAATCCATGTTTGAACCCTTCCAAACCTCAAAGAAAATTGGTGAAGGGTTGGGGCTGGGTTTAGCGATTACGGCCAACAATATGCGTGATATGAACGGACAAATTACCGTGCATAAGAATGAACAAAATGGGCTGACTTTCACTCTATTGTTCAAATCAGCCTAGGTTGATATTGATTACAAAATCATCATTAGAACTAAGCATCCCCGCTGTTTGAGAAAAATACGATCTCGATACAAGTATCGAGGTGTCTCCTACACTATTCTCAAGCAATAAATCCACAAACATTTCCTAAATATAAAGAGTGAGAAACATGATTAAGTTTCCTGAACATTTTCTTTGGGGTGGTGCCATTGCTGCAAACCAAGTAGAAGGGGCGTACAACCTTGGGGGTAAAGGGTTATCGACATCAGACATGCTGCCAAACGGTATTTTGAGTCCGCATCAAACCCGTGAAGAGCGTACACCGGGTATCAAAGACGTGGCGATCGACTTCTACAATCGCTACCCAGAAGACATCGCGCTGTTCAAAGAGATGGGCTTTAACTGTCTGCGTCTCTCTTTGGCATGGAGCCGCATCTTCCCGAACGGGGACGAACTAGAACCTAACGAAGAAGGTTTGGCGTTCTACGATAAAATTTTTGACGAACTTGCCGAGCACAACATCCAACCTTTCGTGACATTATCTCACTACGAAATGCCTTACGCACTGGTCGAGAACTACGGTGGTTGGGGCGATCGTCGCGTCATCGAATTCTTCGAACGTTATGCTCGCACCGTGCTGGAACGCTACAAAGACAAAGTGAAGCTGTGGTTAACGTTCAACGAAATCAACATGTCTCTACACGCACCATTTACTGGTGTTGGTTTGCAAGAAGACGCCAGTGAACAAGAGATTTACCAAGCGATTCACCACCAACTAGTCGCCAACGCAAAAGCGGTAAAACTGTGTCAGCAAATCGTACCAAACGGCAAGATTGGTAACATGCTGCTTGGCGCAATCAACTACCCATATACCTGTAACCCTGATGACGTGCTTGCTGCAATGCATGAAAACAACAAGTGGTTGTTCTTCGGTGATGTGCAAACACGTGGTCAGTACCCTGGCTACATGAAGCGTTACTTCCGCGAAAACGGCATTGAAATTCAGATGGAAGCAGGCGACTTAGAAGAAATTGCGTCTGCGAGTGTCGACTTCATCTCATTCAGCTACTACGCAAGTGGCTGTGCAAGTGCAGACCCGAAACAGAAGGAAGTGGGTAACATTGTCGATAGCGTACCAAACCCATATCTTGAGAAGAGCCAATGGGGCTGGTTGATCGATCCAAAAGGCCTGCGCATTCTGCTGAACTTCCTTCACGATCGCTACCAAAAACCACTGTTTGTCGTAGAAAACGGCTTAGGTGCACGTGATGAAATCGATGAAAACGGTGAGATTCAAGATGATTACCGCATCGCTTACTTGAACGACCACCTTGTGCAAGCACACGAAGCGATTCTGGATGGCGTTGAGTTGATGGGCTTTACCAGCTGGGGGCCAATCGATTTGGTCGCGAACTCAACCGCTGAGATGAGCAAACGTTACGGCTTTATCTATGTCGATCGTTATGATGATGGGCAAGGAACGCTAGAACGTAAACGTAAGAAAAGCTTTTTCTGGTATCAAGACGTGATTCGTACTTCAGGCGGTTCATTGAAAAGCTAAGCCTGTTGTCTAGGTACAAAGTGCAACTAGGCATTCGCCTAAACCATCAAGCCCTGCAATTGCAGGGCTTGAATTTTAAGGTGTTTATTCATTTAGAGATTAAACTGCAATCTCTCCACCGTCTTCACGGCGAATAACCACTGTCGCCGCTCGTGGGCGCACAGAAACACCAGCAGGCGTTTCTTCGGCTGCATCTTCACTGTATGGCCAGTTGCCTGGGTGCTGAATATTCACAAACAATGATTTGTAATCAGGGCTGATGGTAAAGCCTGTTACTTCACAACCATTTGGTCCGACAAAGAAGCGTTTCAATTCAGCTTGATTATCCGCACCAATCACAGCTTGATCACCATTCTCATCTGTTAGCTTAGATGGAACAACAGCCAACATTTGATCATTGGTGTAAGACGTGACTTCATCTGCGCCGTTATCAGTCTGAATCCACAAAATACCACGGCCATCAAACGCTAATCCGTCTGGGCTCGCAAACTGGTTTAACTCATTCAAGCCAGAACGGTTGGTATCTGCATCACCATTTGCTGGCGAACCAAACACAAAGATATCCCAAGTAAAGTCAGTTGCTGAAGCACCTTCATCCCAACGGATAACATGACCAAACTTATTATTCAAACGTGGATTCGCAGGATTGGTTTCATCTGTACGGCGCGTATTGTTCGTCAATGTTAAATATACTGAACCCGTGAATGGATCAACCGTACACCACTCTGGTCGATCCATTGGTGTTGCCCCAACTAAATCCGCCGCACCCGCAGTATTGATGATAATTTCAGCCAGTGAATCAAAGTGATCCGCTAACGTACCACCAGCGGTTGTTACGCTATCAAGCGTTAATGGTAACCAAGTACCTGTGCTGTCTTCATTGAAGCGCGCCACATACAGTGTGCCTTCGTCCATGTACTTGTCACCCATCGCCAAGCGGTTATCAGGGTTAGCATCTGCTGGATCCCACGCTGCCGCAGATTCAAATTTGTATAGGTATTCAAAGCGAGAATCGTGACCAGAATAAAATACCACTGGTTTGCCTTCTTCAAGCTTACCGAAAGTACAGCCCTCGTGACGGAAACGACCTAGCGCAGTACGTTTCTTCGCACGTGAGTTTTGCGTGTAAGGGTCAATCTCGACAATGTAACCGTGACCATTGGCTTCATTACGGTAATCATCCATCGCACTTGCTCCTGTTGGAGCCACATTAAAGCGAGAGAACTCATCAAGACGCTCTTCTGCATTACCTGCTAATGTCTCCCACAAGTAGCGTGTGCTTTGGTCATCAACACCAATGCGATCTTGCTCTTCTGTACGAGTCCCGGCGTTAACAAAGTAACCAGGCCAGTTCTCTTCACACGTTAAGTAAGTGCCCCACGGCGTGTAGCCGTTGCCACAGTTGTTTAACGTACCACGCGCTTGGCTGCCATCTGGTGAGAAACGAGTGACAGTTAAAGATGTGTGGGCTACCGGGCCAGACAAATCCATGACTGTCGCACCAGTATAACGACGGTTTAGTGGGTCAGTATCAACCAACTTCCACATGTTGTCTTCCAGTTGAATGCGAACCACTGATACACCGTGCGCGTAAATCTCTTTGCGCACTTCATCTACAATGGTACGTACGCCATTTTCAACCGTCGGACCGTTTGGATGCAGTGCTGATGTGTCGATGTACTCGTGGTTAATACATAGCAAGCCATCTGTAGTGCTATCGTTCAATGGGAAAAAATGCATGCCGTCATGGTGCATGCCTAGCGCATTTAACTGATCGGTACTGGTGTTGGTACCATCATTTCGCCATGCGCTGCCTTGTGCATTAAGTGGTGTTCCCCAAGGTACTAGTACTTGTGCGGTGTAGCCTTGTGGAATTGAAACTGCGTCAGTGAGTGAGCCAGGGATAGATTCAAAGTTAAGAACGGCTTTAGATGCGCCCGAACCACTGCTTACTGTACTCCCTGAGTCAGACGAGTTACAACCAGCCAATCCGAAAGCACCAAACGCTGTCATCGCACTGATACCTAAACCACCTTTCAGAATGCTGCGTCGAGATAGGCTCGCTTCTAATACTTCTTCAAATGGTTTGTTTTCACTTTGGTTATAACGCGTCGCGTCAAAGGTTTCCTTGCTCATTTTTACTTTCCCGATCTTATAGTTTAATTAATAAATAAGTGATTAGTTGAACGGCAAGAAGTTTGGATAAGAAAAATGACAAAAGTGCTTAAAACATATGAAACTTGTGTTTCAACAATACTGCAAACCAATCAACACAGCTAACGAAGCAATTAAATTCTGGTCACATAATCACCAACTGTATCGCTTCATTCTGATTTTACTTGGGCTAAAGTGTGATAGAAGGTATAAGGTGTACGAAATCAAATCATCTACGAGAGATAATCATGAAATTAGACAAGATCGATAACAAGAGCCGTCGTATCCGTAAAAAGCTGTTCTTAGGTGAGTTCGCAATCCTAGGTTTCGAGATCAGCTGTGAAACAGACATTAACGACTTCGACCGTTACGATGCATTCGTTGATGACTTTATCGACTACATTGACGAGCTTGGTCTTTGCTTCGGTGGCGGTGGTCTAGAACTGTTTGAAGGCTTCCTATGTTCTACTGACCGTTACGGCAGTGCGACTGAAGAACAGAAAGCGCAAGTTATCAAATGGTTAGAAGCACGCCCAGAAGTGAAAAGCGCGCAAGCGGGCGAACTAGTTGACGCCAACTACCTGTAACTAAAGGGCAACCTGTAATACGCAGAGCTCACTAAATGGTAGAGAAAGCTGGTCTTAAGACTGGCTTTTTTATTTTTGGAAGAATGCGATATTAAAAATAGGGTGCTTGGGAAGTTGCGCGGAGTGATTGTGGCGTTTTTGAGCTGGCAATCAACGGGAAACTGCGTTCCACAGCCAGCTCGTGCCTTTAGGTATAATTAACTATGATTTTTTAGCTGGGGCGTCTTTCGTGTCTTTCCAGTATTGAATACGCACACGATGTAGCTGAGCTCTTCTAGTCTTTTTCATAGTAAAGTCCCTCATCTTATATAAGTAACGCTCCTCATGGAGCTTATTGTCTAAGGTCGTATCCCCTTCAATCTATAAGGGAATCAATCATTTAACCGTGACCAATTTCACAACATAATGATAATTACCGATTTCTTGCAGCCTGTTTTTACTGGCAAACGGCATATTATCTATCTGACACAGTTAACTTACTCACCAGATATGACAGAAAAATGGCAATCAAGTTCCCTACTTATACTGTCATTGAATCTTAATAAGGATTAACAAGGTGGGCATTTCAGATTTACCATACTGTTTATAAAAACCGCAAGAATTTTTATTTCTTTTCAAACAAATCTCTACTCAAGATCAATTCACTTTCATCTTTATCGTCTCCCTTTTAACGCATTGTGATCCAGTTCAATCCACAGAACTCGGAACAAAAAGCGCACATTAATACATTCACCACCAAACTTGTGCGAGATCTCTTACAAGAGTTGTAAGCAAATAGATTAACCACCGCTAAGAGCAATGCCAAAAAAAACATTAAACATATGATTTAACAGTAATATTTAAATTCACTTAAAATAATAAGTAAAAATAATTTAGAAAAGTTAATTGAGTCAAATCAGCAAAACATCAATACTCAATTTGTCGACAGGATGTTGGCGGGAACAGGAAAAAAGCCTAAAGGATTGGGTATCTTCAGGATGAAGATTTGATAGCTTAGGATGAGTTATCAGCAAGGATGTAGTTAAGCTCTAGGATAGAGTTCGCCCGTCAGGATGATAGGCAAGAATGGACACCGCTAGGAAGGCGATGAACAAGGAACTCGGTTAAAGGACTTAGCCACAATCAAGGATAGATGCAGGGAGCACCTATTAGTAGCTGGATTGCTGCGAAAAAGAATAAGCCCCGTCTGGGAAACCAGGCGGGGTTTTATTTTGTCTGTAATGTATTGATAGCGATTCATCTTTATCGTTTAAGTCTTCTCTGTTTTCATAAAACACCGTGCTATCATTTTCTTTACGTCTCCCAACAAAGCTCTCAGAAAATCACACACTATGCTTAATCCTGTTTGGTTACATACATTTAAGACATTGATTGAAGTCGGTCATTTTACGCAAACGGCAGAAAAACTTTTTATGACTCAGCCTGGCGTCAGCCAACATATCAAAAAATTAGAGCAAAGTTGTCAGCATGCCTTGATCAAGCGCGAAAACAAAAGCTTCGAATTAACCGAACAAGGCAGGATTGTCTACGCATATGCGCTCGAGTTAGAAGATAGAGAGAAGAAGCTGCTCGAAGAGCTCAGTTTTGATGATGCATTTTCAGGCCACTGTAAACTGGCTTGTTCTGGTGCAATGGCGTTAATGTTGTATGGGCCCATTTTGGAGAAGCAAAAACAGCACCCGAGCTTATCGTTACATTTAGAAGCCGCGCCAAATCAATCTATTCTCAACGCCATAACGCAAGGGCACATTGATATTGGTATCGTGACTGATGTTCCCAACAAAGGTCTGTTTCACAGTGAGCGAATTGGTAAAGAGAGGTTGTGCTTGGTTCTGCCAAAGCAATATCAAAATAAGCAGATAACGCCACAACTCTTGCATGACCTGATGCCGAGCATTACATGACGCTGTTTTTTGACCAATGTGAAGAACCACAGCTCCAAGAAATTAAGATGAGCGATTTACCATTATCCGGCTACGTAAATCAGTTGAGCCAAATTTTGCTGCCTGTCAGCAAAGGACTTGGCTTCACCGTGCTGCCTCAAAGTGCGGTCGACAATTTTCCACTAAAAGACACGTTATACATTGCTCAACTGAAAAACACTGTATGTGAAGAGCTATTTCTGGTTCGTAAGCGCAGTCGTGCTCTACCTCTGCGCTATCAGACCATCAAAGAAGTGTTATTGGATGTGATCGGTGGCGCGCATCAATGATGTTAGCCACTCTTCGCTGGTAATGCGTTCCTCTTGGCAATCCACCCAATATGGTTTGCCAGATAACCAGCTCTTTGACGCGACCTCTTTTATAAACACATCCACGGAATCAACGTCATCTTTGGCGTAATCCCATTTATTACGCATGTGTTCTGCCGCTTCTTGATTAGTGTACGCCTTGCCGTTGCGGATAAAGGTGCAAGAGGATTGCTCAACTCGTTTTATCAACGTCGAGATATCTTGCTCTACCCCTGCTAGTGCAAAGGTAGGCAGAATGCTTAATGTAAGTAACAACGTCCACTTTGCTTTCATCGCACCTTTATCCTTATCCCTGACCACGTAACTACTAATAGTAACTACTGATAAGTGACTTAACTATTCTGGTGTTTGGCTGTTTAGCTCAGCAATTATTGCCACCATGCCTTAGCAGGCTGAGGCTCCGCAATCGCCAAGCGTTGACCAATCTCAGGGCTCACCAACGTAACACCGCGCTCTTCACTGATGTCTAACGCACGTTGCATTGGCTCATTCCAATCGTGCATTGATAAATCAAACGTGCTGTTATGGATCGGCATCATCACTTTGCCCTGCACATCGATGTGTGCTTGAACGCTTTGCTCTGGGAACATGTGAATGTCTGACCAGAGTTCATTGTACGCACCTGTTTCAATCATGGTGAAGTCAAACGGACCGTACTTTTCGCCAATCTCTTTAAAGCCATTGAAGTAACCAGAGTCACCACTGAAGAACACTTTGTGTTGTTGTGCATTGATAACCCAACTGCCCCACAGCGTCGTATCGCGGTCTGTCAAACCTCGACCAGAGAAATGCTGAGTCGGAGTTAGTGTATATTCAATGCCGTCAACAGAGTGTGACTCCCACCAGTCTAGTTCGATCACTTTCTCTTTGGGTACACCCCAATTCACCAGTAATTGGCCTACTTTTAACGGCACCAAGAAAGTGCCCACCTTGTCGCCTAGCACTTTAATAGAAGCTTTATCTAGGTGATCGTAATGGTCATGACTGATCACCACCACATCGATAGTTGGCAAATCTTCTATCGTGATGGGGGTTTGGTGAAAGCGTTTTGGCCCTGCCCATTGTACAGGAGACGCGCGATCACTGAATACAGGGTCGGTCATTACCAGTTTTCCATCGAGCTTCATTAATACGCTTGAATGACCCAGACGATAGATGACGTCATCTTGCTCTTCTAACAGTTGCCGCGCTGTGATCGCATGCACTGGAATTTCAATCGTTGGTGTTGGGTTAAGGCGCTCAGTCGTAAAATACGCTTTCATGATTTCGAACATGTCGCCCAAACCGCTTTTGTATTCCAACTCTATGTTTGAAAATTTGTCCGGGTATGTTGGCGCTTTTTCAGTATCAACATTAGAACAAGAAATCATTGATGTACCCATCGCGAACGCTCCTACTGTGGCTAGCAAAGTTTTTTTCATAAAAAGTTAACCCGAACAAAAGTAAACTACACGGTGCAGTTTACATTCTAATTATCAAAAGTAAACTACTTAGTGTAAAATAGATCAAGAAATGATCTTCTTAACTTAGCAAGCTTATGAATGTAAAAAGAAAAAGTCGTAGCGAAACCAAAAGAGAAGCCATCCTGTGCGCAGCAAAGCAAGCGTTCCAAGAGTTTGGGGTGCAAAACACCAGCATGGATAAGCTCTCTGCTATCGCGCAAGTCTCTAAGCGCACGGTCTACAACCATTTCCCTTCTAAAGAAGCGATCGTGACAGAGTTACTAACCGAACTATGGCGTTCTTCAATGATGGATAGCGACATTGAACGTTTACCAACACTCCCGCTAAAAGATCAATTGATTGAATTACTCTACAGCGAGATCATTGTGGTGACGGAACCAAACTATATTGAGCTGGCAAAAGTGGCATTTGGGCACTTCTTATTTAAGCCGGAAGATCTCAAAGAACAAGCAGAACAAATGTCGAAACAGGAAACCGCCCTGTACCGCTGGCTTACTGAGAAATCGAACAGTGGCGCTTTGCAAATTGATGATGTACATATAGCGAGCACTCAATTGCACAACTTACTTAAAGGCAGTGCATTCTGGCCGCAGTTAATGGGAATTCGCCCCTCTTTGTCGAATGAAGAATCTAGGCTGTTAGCTACCCAAACGGCGGAACTTTTTTTAAGTCACTATCAAAACAGCTAAAAACAGCGGTCAAATTGGCCGCTTTTTTAAGCGATAATTCGTGACAAAGCGATGAAATTTTTGCTCAATTTTATTTATCTCACCCTTGACAGTCTCATACCGCAAGGCGTGAGCGTTCGATAAAATATTTTTGTCGTGTCGACGATGCTTTTTCGTTTTCATCTCACAAAAAAACGCCCTAAGGTGCGCACCTCTGACGACGTGGTTGTTCAACCACAATTCTAAATCGTTGAAGTAAGTAGGTTATGTCATAACATGATCACCTGCCTACTGCATTCTATGCTCTATACTTATATTTTAATTTGGTACTGACTTACTAAGGAATTGCCATGCGTATTGCTATTCTCTCTCGTAATGAGAATTTATATTCAACCATGCGCCTAAAACAGGCGGGTGAAGAACGTGGGCATCAAATCGATGTGATCGACACGCTTCACTGTTATATGGACATTACGAGCAACAACCCTAAGATCCGCTACAAGGGTGAAGAATTACCGCAATACGATGCTGTTATTCCACGTATTGGGGCATCTATTACGTTTTACGGCACTGCTGTTGTACGTCAGTTTGAAATGATGGGTACATTTTGTGTCAACGAATCTGTCGCGATCAGCCGCTCTCGTGACAAGTTGCGCTCATTGCAACTGCTATCACGTAAAGGCATCGGTTTGCCACGCACTGGCTTTGCTCACCATCCTGACAACATTCAGGACGTGATCAAAAACGTTGGTGGCGCACCTCTAGTAATTAAATTGCTAGAAGGCACTCAAGGCATTGGTGTTGTACTTGCTGAAACAAATAAAGCGGCAGAAAGCGTGATTGAAGCTTTCATGGGTTTGAAAGCTAACATCATGGTGCAAGAATTTATCGAAGAAGCAAAAGGCGCGGACATCCGTTGTTTTGTTGTCGGAAATAAAGTAATAGCCGCAATGAAGCGCCAAGCAAAAGAAGGTGAGTTCCGTTCTAACCTTCACCGTGGCGGCTCTGCACAACTCGTGCGTTTGAGCAAAGAAGAGCGTGCGACCGCTGTAAATGCTGCGAAAGTGATGGGCTTGAACCTTTGTGGTGTGGATATCCTTCAATCTAAAAATGGCCCAGTGGTAATGGAAGTGAACTCTTCCCCTGGTCTAGAAGGCATCGAACTAGCAACGGGTAAAAACATTGCAGGTATGATCTTCGATTTTATCGAGAAAAACGCTAAGCCAAATTCAAACCGTACTCGCGGTAAAGGTTGATTTTTGTTTAACGCACAAGAGAGCCAAAAAACGGCTCTCTTGTTACTCGTCGCTAGGATGACACTATGAATCAGAAAATGATCATTGGGAATGCCGAAGCTATTTGCTTGCCAGAGTTAGGGATTACTCACCTTGAAGCGCGTATTGATACAGGCGCTCAAACCTCTTCATTACATGTAGACAATATTGATTGCTTTGAAAAAGATGGTCAGTCTTATGTTGCATTCGATCTGCACCCAGATGTATACCATTTAGAACAAGTGGTTCGCTGCACAGCGAAACTAAAAGCAAACCGTAAGGTTAAATCTTCTAACGGTACTTTTGAGCACCGCTGCGTGATCACGACGATGCTGCGTATGGGCGACCAACAATGGCCAATCGACATTACGTTGACTAACCGTGAAAAAATGACTTACATGATGTTGTTAGGTCGTCAAGGCATGGCAGACAAAGTGCTCGTTGATCCTAGCCAATCTCACTTATTGGCATCTTAACCCCGTAGCTTCAGATGAGTGATCGAACGTTTTTGTTGAGCATCACTCGTCTGGCTTTATCTTCGCCTACTTCCTACGAAATAACGCAAACAACAATCCCTTCGCTTTAACTTTTGTCACTCGCCAGTGCGTCATTGGCTTAGTCGGCGCTGTATTCAAAATGTGCTGATACGCTTTTTCATCCAAAGTCACCTCTCCCCCATGTGCCAGAAGCAAACATTGCGGATTCATCTCAAACACACGCTTTAATGATTGCCGATATTGATTCGGATGAAATATGGGAAACGGCGCAATCAGATGCTTTTTCACCTGCACCATTAAATCCGCCACATACAGCACATCTTGTTCAGAATGATAAACCGACAGATCTCGATCAGTATGCCCTAGCGTTTCTAGCACCTGCCAATCATCAAATCCAGGAATAAACTCTCCATCAATAAGTTCAATATCTGGCTTTAACTTGCGGGAATACCACAGGTTTTGCTTTGGTTTACGCATCCGATTCGCCATCCAGCGTGCTAACATCAAATCGGTCAAATGCATTAGCCAACCGTCTACACCGCTATACCACTGGTTCTCTCGCTTTGCGGCCAATAGCTTGCATCCTGTTAAATCACGTAGTTTGTGCGCACCACCAGCATGGTCTGGATGCATGTGGGTCACAACAACCAACTTTAGATCAGAAAAAGGACGATGGAGTTGATGTTCAATAAAGTCTTTAAGATGAGGGATGTCTGCTCGACTGGCACCATCAAGCAACAATAATTTATCGGGATATTCGGCGAGATACATGGTCTGAATGTACCCCTGAATTCTGTGCAGCTGCAAAATATGTCCTTATTTTAGTGAGATGCTTCATGACCGAACCCTTACTGGTCAGACCAACTATAACAGCAGAATGGACGCTTAGGTAAACAAATATTCACACGTAGCGACGACAACAAATCATAATCGAGATGATAGATTTTAATCATTAGACTCAAGGGCCCTTTTATCCGTTAATGCGCGCACACGGAGTTCGTGTCAGGGTATGAGGTAAATACCTCATGATTTGCTTTTTTGTACTTTTCCTTCTAATTAATTAAGGAGTTAAGTACATTTTTGTGAGAATCGAGTTGGAAAAAGCAACTAAATTAGACCGCATCCGCGCGGACTACAACGTTCACTACTGGAGCCAAGGTTTCTACGGCATTGATGACCAAGGCGAAGTATATGTATCACCACGTAGTGATCGTGCACATCAAATCCCTTTCAGCGCTATTGTAAATGAGCTAGAAGCGAAGCAGTTAAATCTGCCTGTATTAGTACGCTTCCCGCAAATCGTGCACCAACGTGTGCATGGTATTTGCCACGCATTCAACCAAGCAATTGAAGAATACCAATATCCAAACAAATACTTGTTGGTGTACCCAATTAAAGTAAACCAACAACGTGAAGTGGTGGATGAAATTCTAGCGAGCCAAGCTCAACTAGAAACCAAGCAGCTTGGTCTTGAAGCGGGTAGCAAGCCAGAATTGTTGGCGGTACTTGCATTGGCTCAACAAGGTAGCTCCGTAATCGTGTGTAATGGCTACAAAGACCGTGAGTATGTGCGTCTTGCACTGATCGGTGAAAAGCTGGGTCACAAGGTATTCATCGTACTAGAGAAGCTTTCTGAGCTGGATCTGGTACTAGAAGAAGCGAAAAGTTTGGGCGTAAAACCGCGCCTTGGTTTACGCATTCGCCTCGCCTCTCAAGGCGCAGGAAAATGGCAAGCAAGTGGCGGTGAAAAATCGAAGTTTGGTTTATCAGCATCGCAAGTGCTTAGCGTTATTGAACGTCTTAAACGCGAAGGCAACCTAGACGCGATGCAACTGGTTCACTTCCACCTTGGTTCACAGATGGCAAACATCCGTGATGTACGCAATGGTGTGAACGAGTCTGCACGTTTCTACTGCGAACTACGCGCACTCGGTGCAAACATCGAGTACTTCGATGTGGGCGGCGGCTTGGCAGTGGATTATGACGGCACACGCAGCCAATCATCGAATTCGATGAACTACGGCCTTGCAGAATACGCACGTAATATCGTGAACACAGTGGGCGATGTGTGTCTGCAATACGAACAACCAATGCCAGTGATCATTTCGGAATCGGGTCGCTCGCTAACAGCGCACCACGCTGTATTGATTTCTAACGTAATTGGTACCGAGTCGTACCTACCGGAAGAAGTACATGAGCTTGATGAGGACGCTCCGCTTTTGCTACAAAACATGTGGCGAAACTGGGAAAACTTGCAAGATGGTACAGACGCTCGTGCGTTAATTGAGATTTATAATGATACCCAAAGTGATTTGGCAGAAGTGCACTCTCAATTTGCTACAGGTGTGCTTAACTTGGAACAACGTGCGTGGGCAGAACAATTGTCACTTCGCATTTACTTCGAATTAAGCCGAAAGATGAGCACTAAGAATCGCTTCCACCGTCCGATTCTGGACGAGTTGAGCGAACGTCTTGCGGATAAGTTCTTCGTGAACTTCTCTCTCTTCCAATCTCTACCAGATGCTTGGGGTATTGATCAGGTGTTCCCTGTTCTGCCACTTTCTGGTCTGGGCGAGGCGGAAGAGCGTCGTGCAGTGATGTTGGACATCACATGTGACTCTGATGGCGCGATCGATCACTACGTTGATGGTCAAGGCATCGAGAGCACGCTACCTGTACCAGCTTGGAGCAAAGACAAACCGTACTTAATGGGCTTTTTCCTAGTAGGCGCATACCAAGAAATCCTTGGTGACATGCACAACCTATTTGGTGATACCCACAGTGCTGTAGTCAATGTTGATGAACACGGTCAATTTGAGATCAGTTACATCAACGAAGGTGATAGTGTAGAAGACATGATGCGCTACGTTCATATCGACGTGGATGCGATTCGTGACAATTATAAACAATTGGTTTCACATCGAGTTGAAGCCAATGAACAAGCACAAATCCTAGCAGAACTAGAACAAGGTCTAGCAGGATACACCTATTTAGAGGACTTCTGATATGAATGATTTGTTTACTAAAACTGATTATTCGCTTTACTCCAACTCTATGTCGTTTTTACGTCTGCCGTACATTCGTAACCCGGTATCGGCAGACGCAGACGTTGTGGTGTTGGGAGTCCCTCTGGACATGGCAACATCTGGGCGTCCAGGTGCGCGTATGGGTCCAGATGCAATTCGCCGTGCCTCAGTCAACTTGGCATGGGAAGGTAAGAAGTTCCCGTGGAGCTTCAACGTATTGGATAAACTGAAAGTGATCGACGCAGGTGATCTCGTGTTCGATTGCGGTGATGCGGAAGATTTTACTTACCGCCTTGAAGCGGCAACCAGTGAAATTCTAAAAAGTGGTAAAACCATGTTGGGATTGGGCGGTGACCACTTCATTACGCTACCTATCCTGCGTGCCTATGCGAAGCATCATGGCCAAATGGCTTTGATTCACTTTGATGCTCATACGGACACCTATGCAAATGGCAGTTCATACGACCACGGTACGATGTTCTACCATGCGCCGAAAGAAGGTTTGATCTCAGCGAAGAACTCAATACAAATCGGCATTCGTACGGAGTACAAACAGCAAGATCACGGCTTCAATGTGATTAATGCGATGCAAGCGAATGACATGCCTGTGAACGAGATCCTAGAAGAAATTCGTCGCACCGTCGCAGACAAGCCAGTGTATGTTACTTTTGACATCGACTGCTTAGACCCGGCCTTCGCACCGGGAACTGGTACACCAGTTTGTGGTGGCTTGAACTCAGACAAAGCGCTGAAAATTATTCGTGGTTTAGCCGGCATGAATATCGTGGGTATGGATGTTGTCGAAGTATCGCCTCCATACGACCACAGTGATGTTACCGCACTAGTGGGAGCAACCATCGCACTAGAAATGCTTTACGCATACGCATCTGAGCGCGAATAGACATAATCATTTCTAAGGGAGCTTCGGCTCCCTTTTCTTTCTGATGCCTTCCTCTACCTTTTATTCACTCGTTTCATCTTGAACTCAGATCAACCGAGCAGACGCTTTATTTTTGCACTTTAACCATTAAAACCAGTTACCTATAAGGCTCATTCTATTCACGAAAAGTAAAAGATTTAACGTAATTAGACAAAGAAATGCACCGCTTTTTGAAAACAAAATAGGATTAGTTTTTCTAATTGAAATCATAGATTTTTATCTTGCTCAACTTCACACTTTTCGATTGCTAATTATACAAGCAAGCACTATTATCTCGCGCAAATACCCCCGCAACACAAGAATTCAGTTGGCACTCTGTAAAAGAGCGCTAAGGGTTTTTACGTCTTAAATTTTTTGGAGAGATACGCAAATGTCTGCTTCGTTTCCATTAGCGAAACTTACCTTTTTAATCGCTATATTGACTGCCGTGGGTCAAATGACCCAGACAATGTACGTGCCTTCAATCGGTCATATGGCGGGCGAGTTTTTGGTATCTGCGTCATCACTTCAAGCTGTGATGGCTTGTTACCTAATCCCATATGGCTTGTCGCAATTTGCGTATGGCACACTATCGGACCGCTTGGGACGCAAACCGATCATCATCGTCGGGCTGCTTATCTACATCGCGGGTACACTGGTAGCATTATTTGCACATCAATTTGAATGGTTCTTGATTGGTAGCTTTATCCAAGGCTTAGGTATTGGCTGCGGCGGTGCGATGTCACGCACTCTGACTCGCGATTGCTTTGAAGGCTCTGATCTACACAGAGCAAACAGCTTAATTAGCATGTGTGTGATTTTCTCACCATTAATGGCACCAGTATTAGGCGGCTACCTAACAGAAGCTTTCGGATGGCGGTCGAGCTACTTGTTCTTAGCGCTATTTGCTATCGCGGTTGTGATCACTATGATGACAAGCATGATGGAGACGCTACCAAAAGAGAAACGCAAATTCGAACCAGTAGCCAAAAGCTACAAACACGTTTTGTCTGACCGTCGCTTTCAAGGCTTTTTGATTTGCCTGGTTGCAACATTCGCTGGTGTGGGTGTATTCGAAGCAGCGGCTGGGGTGTTGTTAGGTGGGGTATTAGAATTACCTGCAACAACGGTAAGTTTGCTGTTTATATTGCCGATCCCAGGTTACTTGGTGGGTGCGGGCTTATCTAGCTACATCGCAAGACGTCGCTCTGAGCGTCGTGCTTTAAATGTAGGCTTGGTCTCTATTTTTGTGGGCTCTGCTATTGTGCTCATCCCAGGCTTGTTTGGTTTAACCACGGCATTAACGCTGGTTGGAGGCGCAACCGTGTACTTTTTGGGTGCAGGTATTCTCTTCCCAGCAGCAACAACTGGAGCGATTGCGCCATTCCCATACCATGCAGGAACAGCAGGCGCGACATTGGGTGGCATGCAAAACTTGGGGGCAGGTGTCGCAACTTTGCTCGCGTCACTATTTCCAGCGCATAACCAGATGCCTTTGGGCATTTTGATGATGGCAATGTCGGTAATTGCAATGCTTGGGTTAATGTGGGTGAATCGAGCACACAATCACTCAAACGAAGTACCGCAAGTTATCTGATCATTATCAGCTTACTTTCAAAATCCAAAAGGGACACACTCAACAAGTGTGTCCCTTTTTTCATATCACACTATATCGATTTCCCGATGAGAATGATTTAACTTTCGAATTGATATTTGTTAAAAATAACAGCTGCTTACACAATGTGTTTTCAGCTCCCTTCAAATTGAGTATCCAACTCGGAAATATTGAGGATTCTCACTTTTTCGGTATACCCCATGACAAAGAATGGACAACTGAAAACCACTAACAAAATGAAAGCCCAGCCCTCAGGATGAGGCCACTTGGGTGTACAATAAGGATAAAATCAGATGCGTTTCACTTTAACTACGTTGGCCGTCTCGGTCGCGCTTGTCGCCGGATGCAGCAATCAAGGAATCCCCAGCATGACTCAATACTCCCAAACACAGATCGTTGCTCAACAAACTCAAGCTCCGGTTGCGAAAAAAGTCCCTCACTCGATGACTATTCATGGCGATACCCGCGTTGATAACTACTACTGGATGCGTGACGACGAACGTAAAGACCCTGAAATTTTACAGCACCTAGAGAAAGAAAATCAGTACGCAGAAACCGTTCTAAAGCACACTGAAACACTTCAAGATACGCTATTTGAAGAAATTAAAGGGCGCATCGCAAAAGACGACAACTCAGTACCGGTTCGTAAAGGCAACTATTTCTACTCCAGTGAAGTGACCGGAGATAACGAGTACGAAGTCCATTTGCGAGCTAAAGACTTTGCAGGCAAAGACAAACAAATCATTTTAGATGTCAATGAACTAGCAAAAGAACATGAATTTTTCAGTATCGGCGGCCTATACGTTAGTCCGAATGAAAACTTATTGGCGTATGGCGAAGACACATTAAGCCGCCGCGTTTATACTCTTAAGATCAAAGACCTGACAACAGGCAATTACCTACAAGATGAAATCGAAGGGGCCTCAAGCGCGATTGCATGGCAGAACGATAACAACGCCTTTTACTACATCAAAAAAGATCCACAGACCTTGCTGGGCTACCAAGTTTATCGTCATGTATTGGGCACACCACAAAGCAGTGATGAGTTGATTTTTGAAGAAACCGACAGCGCCTATTACACCTCACTAAGCAAAAGCAAAGATGGCGAAGATATTTATATCTGGCATTCCAGTACAGAAACCAGCGGCGTCTCCATCATCGATGCGAACAACCCTAAAGCAAAGGCGAAGCCTTTTTATCCTCGTGAAAATGGCATTGAATACAGCATTTCTAAGCTAGGCGATTGGTATTACATTTATACCAACTATCAAGCCGTGAACTTCCGTTTGATGAAAGTTAAGCAAGAAGAGATGCACGATCGCTCTAAGTGGCAAGACGTGATTGCCGCAGATGACAACACTCAACTTGTAGACTTCGAGCTATTCGATGATCACCTCGTCTATGAGCAGCGCTCTAACGGCCTAGCAAGCGTCACTGTACGTCAGCTCTCAACAGGAAAAGAATTCCCCCTCACATTTAATGACGATGCGTTTGCTGCCTATTTGACAGGTAACCTAGAGCTGGATAACGAGAAAGTTCGTATTTATTACAGCAGTTTAACCACTCCAGGAACCTACTACGATTTCGATCTAAAAACGGGCGAGTCAGAAATCATGAAGCAAACACCTGTACTTGGTGATTTTAATCCTGACAATTACCAATCAGAACGCATTATGATCACAGCCCGTGACGGTAAAGAAGTACCCGTTTCTTTGGTGTATCGTAAAGACTTATTTAAGAAAGATGGTACGAATCCACTCTACCAATATGGTTATGGGTCTTATGGCGCAACCATTGAGCCAACTTTCCGCTCGACACGTTTGAGTCTATTGGATCGCGGCTTTGTTTACGCCATTGCTCATATTCGTGGATCTGAAATGCTTGGCCGCCCTTGGTATGAAGACGGTAAAAAACTAACCAAGCAAAACACATTCAACGACTTTATTGATGTGACTAAAGGTTTGGTTGAACAAGGCTACGGCGCGAAAGATAAAGTCTTCGCTGTTGGTGGCTCTGCAGGAGGTCTCTTAATGGGGGCAATCATCAACCAAGCACCAGAACTGTACCGCGGTATCGGTGCACATGTTCCGTTTGTGGACGTGGTAACCACCATGCTCGATGAATCAATTCCATTGACCACCAATGAGTATGATGAATGGGGTAACCCAAATAACAAAACATACTATGACTATATGTTGAGTTACTCGCCTTACGACAACATCAAGGCGCAAAACTACCCGAACATGTTGGTAACGACTGGCTTGCACGACTCTCAAGTACAGTACTTTGAACCAATGAAGTGGGTCGCCAAACTTCGTGAAATGAAGACAGACGATAACGTCTTGTTGTTCAAAACCGATATGGAAGCCGGACACGGCGGCGCATCTGGTCGATTTAAGCGCTTAAAAGAAGATGCGCTAGAGTATGCCTTCTTCCTCGATTTACTCGATAAAAAATAAGCGTATTAATAAATACTGTATCTCTAACAACAAAAATGCCCGCAAGTTGCGAGCATTTTTTATAGACGCACTCTCTAAACAAGGAGTGGGGTTACCTAAGCACAGAACGACCAGCGTCTCTTATAGCCAAAGGAAAGCAGAAAGAAAAACGCCTACTCACAGCGAGTAGGCGTCAACACAATAAATATGTTTAGGCAGTAGAAACTGTCCTATTTATTAGAAGTAATAACGAGCACCTAGAGTCCAAGCATCATCTTCAACTTTATTGATGTCGTTACCTAGGTCAAACTGGTAACCTGCGTAAGTGTAGAATGATGGTGTTACAGCATACTCTGCTTGAAGTGCAGATTGACTAAATAGTGTCTTGCTTGCCTTATCATCCTCAACCGCTTCGTAGTTTACGCTTAAAGTCCAATTGTTAAATCCATATGCAAGCAAACCTTCTAACTGCACTGTCTCTTCCAAACCTGCATAGAAATACTCGTTCATGCCGTAGACGATCGCTGCATAAATACCTGAACCGTACTCGCCGTAATTTGCAGCAATAATATGAGATATCGCGTCTTTAGTATTTGAGCCGGAAGTTACATCACCGCCACTGTATACGTAACCAAGACCGAAGCCCGCAAACTGTGCGCTTAACGCAACTTGACCACGAGCGTCGTACTCAGCACCTTTTTCAACATATACAGGTAAACCTGTAACGGAATCTTTCTCAAGAACTTCACTCACGTCGTCGTTTTTGCCTTGCCAACCAAGGCCTAGGTTAAATACAAACCCTTCACTAAATTCAAAACTCTTGCGGTAGCTCAGCATTTTTTCTGCACGACCAGAACCTAGGTTGTTATGGTTCTCATATAAGAAGTCATTCGCATAAGCAATTGGTAAATCTGCAACACCAGCAACGTCATAGTATGGAGACCATTGAGTACCACCAACAACGCGGCCAAACTGTTCATGTGAAGCACCAATGTATCCAAGACGCGTTGTAAATGAATTCTCACCGCCGTTTAGGTAATTAAGCTGCCATTCGCCTTTCGCATCAACGGTAATACCATTACCGATGTCTTTTTTACCAGCTAAATTAATACGTGGAGAGTTAGTGCCTACATCTGTTTCACCTTCATCTGAACCATTCAAATTAATTGAAACGTGACCGCCGATCGATAAAGATGTACCATCGCTGTTGTAAACTTCTGCTGCGAAGGCCTGTGAACCACATGCTAGTGCCGCCACTGCAACGGCTAGAGTTTTCATTTTCATTGTTAACATCCGTATAGTTGTTTGTACCGGTTCGCTTAGAAACAGATTAAATCCGAATCAATCGCAACGAACACATAACAAAGTAGTAATGAAATAGAAATGAAACAAACACTTTCTTATGCAACCAGTGGTATCAATGCTCACATTTTGAACTTATTCACAAAAAAATAGGGAACTTTTCATTCCCCATCATAAAATCTGTGGCTTTTTACGTGTCACATCTCCCAACGTGCGAGTGGCTTCTCAGTTTTGATACCCTTACTGCCCCAGCGGTCAATAACATCAATTTGCAGTATGCGGCTCGGTTTAATAAGCGATGTCAAGGTTTTCGACGGTCGTTTATCCGTCACTAACCATAGCGTTTTATCTTGTTCAAACTGAGCTTTTAAAGATAATTTGTCTTCTTCTGTCCACTCGAGTTCCGGCTTAAATTCGCGCCCAACCACAAACAATTGGTTGCCAGAGGCAAAGTCCTCTAATGACTCACTCATCAGTACCACTGAATCGATGCCTTTATCGAAGATCTCTGCCTGTTGTTGGTTGATCAGTTCACGCACATTGAGCATAAGAGCCTGTTGATTCGTTTGAATCGCCTTTTGGTGTTCAGGATATACACGTTGTAGATCCTCTCCAACAATGCCCGCCATTCGGATTAAGTTTGTAGGGTTCAGCCATGCGTACTTCGATGTTGACCCGTTTTCCAATGTCAGTACTGCAACTCCTTGAGCTCTAGGAGAAATGGCCTGCGATGCATCGATTTCAATCAAGTGAATGTTGCCCTGTCGAGCGTAAACATAAGTCGGGTCTTGTTTCCAAATCGCACCAAGAGTAACAGCAACCGTCGCGGCTTGACCCGCTTGCTTAACTTGCTCTGTACCTTTATTTGCGAACCAGTTCTCAAGACGCTCAACGCCGTAACGCTTTGGAGGCAGATACTGAGTCTCTATCCCTGTACCTTTCATGAGTTGCTCAGACAACATGTACGTGACGGGAGTGCTGGTTAAAATGTCTTTGGCGCCTGCCAACGATGGAAGTGTCGTCGCTATAACCAAACCAAAAGTTATCGCTAATTTTTTTATCTTCATGTTCATTACTTTATAAAAAGGGTTACGCTTTTTGGATAATTCGGTAAACCGTTGCTGTTAGGAAAAATGCCGCAGAAACAATGATGATGGATGCGCCTGATGGCACTGGTAGCTCAAGCTCCATCGGCAGTATGGTTCCTACTAAACACGCAATGGTTGCCAATAAAGAAGAAAGGAGAACAAAACTGCCCATGCGTTTAGTCAATAACCTAGCCGTTGCACCAGGAATCAGTAGCAATGCACCAACCAATACCGCGCCAATAATCTTTACCGCGGCGATGGTGACCAAGGTGATCATCATGACAAATAAGTAATCATAAAAGCTGGTATTAAAGCCGCGTACACGTGCAATATCCGGGCTGATACAAGTTAGCAAAATGCGGTTAAACGTTGGAATAAGAAGCAGTAATATGATCAAACAACTGATCGCTAAAATAAGGATATCGTTGTCCGTCACAGTCAAGATCGAGCCAAACAACACGTTCTCCAACATGTGAATGTTGATCTTGCGAGCAACGTACATTAACAGCGCAGCACCAACCGCTAACGCTAGTGCAAGAAAAACCCCAACCAGTGTGTCGTAAGGTACATTCGTACGATTACGAACAAAGTGAAGCAACAGCGCAAAAATCATACAAAAGCTAAACAATCCGATGATCGGATTCTCTGGCGGCTCACCGAGCAACACACCAATCGCGATTCCGGTAAGCGCAGCATGCCCAACCGCTTCAGAGAAAAAAGCCAGTCGCTTGGCGATGACTAATGTACCAAGACCACCAAGTAATGGTCCTAATATCAGCGCTGCCACAATTGCGTTCACCATGAAGGCATAAGAAAAGCTATCGCTTAACCATCCAGCTTCAACGCCGCTAACCGCTAACTCTCGCAACCAATCCATTATGCAGCCTCCACTTTTGCTGTGTAGTACTTGAATAATGTTTCTATACGATCAGGGCTTAGCACATCTGAATGGTGCCCTGACGCCACAATTTGACGATTTACAACATGGACCTGCGCATCTAAACGGCGCACTGCGGTCACGTCATGGTGTACTGCCAGTACCGTTTTGCCTTCTCCAACGACTTCATGAATCAAACCTTCAAGATATCGAACACCTTGCTCATCCATGCCAGTTGTAGGTTCGTCTAAAACCAATAAATTGGGCTCATCCAGTAAAGCTTGCGCAAACAAAACACGCTGTTGCTCACCGCCAGAGAGTTGCCCCATACGACGGTCGCTACGCGTTGCCATACCCACGCGATCCAGCTGGGCCAGGGCATGTTGAGTTTGTTTCGTTTTACGTCGCCAAAATAGAGGGATACGAGTTTGGTTAAGCAGTACAAAATCCATCACGGTTAACGGGAGGCTTGCTTCAAACATCGCTTTTTGTGGCACATACCCTATCTTCCCCGATGCAGCTGATGGTTCTGGCCAATTGAGTGCAATGTTTCCCGAAAATGGCGTAAGTCCAAGTACCGAACGAAGCAAAGAAGTTTTCCCACCACCATTCGGTCCCATAATCACGTGACATTTCGCGTTCTCGAATTCGGCGCTGATGTTCTGCAAAATGATATTGTCGGCGTATTTTAGGCCCACGTTACTTAAGGAAACGGAAGGTCCAGTCATTACGCCTTTTCCCCTGCTCGCTTACTCGCCACAAATTTCATGGCTTCGATTAGTGTTTCCACATTATCTCGCATCTCAACCTCGACTTTATCAGCCTCATACTCACCGTGAGTCATGTGAGAAAAGCGATAAAGCTGCACCCCGGTCGCCTCTTCGATGGTATCAACAAAGCGATTCGGCATATTGAGCTCATAAAACAGAACATCAATGCCCGATTCACGAATTTTCTCTATCGTTTCCTGTAGCTGACTTGCACTTGGTTCTACACCATGAGCAGGCTCAATGACAGCGGCAACGTCAACACCAAACTCCTGAAGGATATATCCGTAAGCATTGTGGGTTGTCGCCACCTTCATACCAGCCGTGTCCAACTCACCAAGAGACAACATTGCATCACGCTTCATCAGGCGAAATGTTTTCGCGTATTTACGAGCATTTTGGCGATAGAACGTAGCATTGTCTGGGTCCAATTGGCTTAGCTCACTCGCGATGGTGTAAACCTTTTGAATGGTTGTTGATAGACCGACAAAGGTGTGAGGGTTCACTGCTCCTTGACCAACAGACTGCCCCATAGCGGGCAATAAAGGCACTTCTTTGTTCGCTTCTATAACCACGAGATCATCACGCTGAGAAGCCTTGATCACTTTCAGTGCAAAATCGTCATGACCAATACCATTGATCACTATTACGTCCATTTCATTTAAGCGCTTAAGATCATTAGGTTGTGGCAAATAGTTGTGAGGATTAAAACCAGCATCAACCAAAGGAACGATGTCCGCCTTCTCACCAACAACGGCTTTAACATAGCTGTAATAAGGTTGAAGCGTAATACCAATACTGAGTTTATCGGCAGCAAAGCCAGTAGAAGACACCGTCAATAACGCGGTGGCTGTAAGAATACGACGTAAAAGAGAGCGTTTGATCATAGTACTTATCAATTATGTTGTCTTAATGGGCGTGAGAATGAGAGGAAGAGTCTGACAGAACGATTTGTTTCCACCCGAAATCGTGGCGTTTAGCTAGATCGCTTAGTCCCTCCACATTTAACGAACGGCTAGAATCATTAAACCAAATATCAGCTTGAGAACTGCGGCTATCCAACAGCATGGAAGCAGAGCCTTGGGCACTGGTCTTCACGCCAATGTAGACACCGTCATCAATTCGTTGCCACTGATGAGAACCTTTACGCTTCCAGTTTTGGTCTTTCACGAACGGAGCAATCCAAAGCACCTCCATATCAGAGATCTCAGGCCAAGTTCCGGTATCTAACTGCAAATCACGAATCTCTTCATGAGCGAGCTTAAGTTCAGCGATCAACCCCAACTCATTTTGATGTAAATCCGTGATTAACACTTGATGAGACTGCATGTCTGGCTTTTCAGTCGCGACCTGATGGTAGGGCATAAGTATGGCTGCTGAACTGAGAATTGCTGCGATTGTCAGTGCGACCCACTTTCCTTCTCGGTTACCATCATCAGGGCGAACTTTCTGTACACTCATTTCTCTTTCAGCTCAACGATATCCACTTCCACCGGGCTTTCATGTCCGGCATCAAATACCAAATAGAAATCTGTTTCAGGGTGAGTAAATTCTGCGATGGAACGCTTATCTGTTTTTTCTTTGGCGATCAGATTGTCGTCGTAATCGTACATTTCGACATCGTAGTCGACCGCTGTGGATCCATCCGAGTAGCCCGCTTCACAAATCACTTTATCTTGCGCCAAGTGACAGCTCATCAGAGGAAAATGTGCAGCAGCGTGAAAGGACGCAAATCCAGAAAAAAGCAAAACCGCTTTTAGAAGAGAAGTGTTATTCATGATAATTCCAAAATGGCCCAGCAATTGCTGAGCCTAATTCGATTAGTTAAGTTGAGTTTCAAACGTAAGATGAACATTGGCACTCGCTTTATCCGCCAATGGATTATCTTTTAATTCACCTTTGTAGTTCGCTTTCATTAAGTAGCGCCCAGCGACTTCTGGCGTGAAGATCACTTTGCCATCTTTATCGCTCACCACATCGATTTGTTCTTGATGGTTTCGGTACATGGTACCTTCACGTGTAATCTCAGCAGTAACGCCCTCTTGTGGCTCTCCGTTAAAGAAAAACTGGAAAGTCACAGGCTCACCTTCAATGATGTCCGATGGATGCGTGATCGGTTTCATCTCCAGCATTTTGCCTTCAATCTCCAACGCTTTGTCCGTTGGCATACCAACCGTAATGTAGCTTTCTGCTCGGGTGTAACTTAGTTGAGTAACCACATCACGCGCTTGCTCAGGAAGCACGTCACCACGCTCAGCTTTGTTTGCTCGCGCCCATTTCACCGTATCACGACGGCCCGCTTTGTATTGTGTGTAGTAGCTCGGCTGATTATTAATCGCGACTTTGTGCGTGCCTTCTTCTGTAAAAAAGAAATCAAACATAGAGCGACGCTTGCCACGAACAACAAAGTTAGGACGCTCAGAGCGGCCATCCGGCATCACCACAAATGCCTGATCACTACCCGCAGGCTTATCAAAAACAAACGTTCCGTGAGAGGCAGTAACATCAAATGTCAGCCAGTCACCGCCTTCTTTAGAAACCGTAAAGTGAGAGGGCAGAACCCAACGTGGATGTGCTTGTGCGGTGGTGGTTACAGCCAATCCCATTGCCATTACACTCGCCAATGCCACTGCTTTCATTTTGGTTTTCATTGTTGTGTCCTTTAATCACTTAACTTGATAATTGACGGTGATGACACCCGTCTCTTGTGTTGGTTTAAGCTCATAGCGCACGTCACTGTCCGCTAGCGTTATTTTTTGACGTAAGTAGTTTCGCCCACCGTGTTCACGAACGACCTCGACGTACAACGTGTAATTTCCTTGTTCCAAACGCTCCCCTGCGTCATTGGTTCCATCCCAGACAAAGCGGTATTGACCAGCAGGACGTGTTGCAGAAGTCACCGCATCAACAAGTTCACGATCATAACGACCCGCTTTTCTCCACCAGCTGCGTAGATCTTTTAACCATTCGTCTTTCCCTACCCATAACTGGATGGTTTTAACCGGTTTACGCTGATCGTTTTCAACCCAAACCGCCACATAAGGGCGTGCATACATTGAGGTATCTATCTTTGGAAGTTCGAGTTCGAAGTCGACCTTCGCGTTATCTGGTAGAGGCGCCGCGGAAAGAGAGAAAGGAGCAAAAGCCGCGATCAAAGCGGCTTTACAAAAGTGATTACGGCGGAAAAATCTTCCTGTGTTCAACATAAGTGTTCTCTAAAAAAGCTGTTATGGAACAGCAACAAAATAAATTACGAGCGACAGTAACGTACCAAAGCTCATCCATTGCATAGACGTTCTGAGCGTCTTCTTCTTAGGCAGTAACAAGCACACGCCTGTAAGAACAAAAAACACCATCAAAAGCGCAGTGACGTCGATAAACCACTTCCAAATCCCACCACTGTTGCGCCCTTTATGTAGATCGTTCAGCAGCGCAACAATACCGTAGTGCGTCGTTTCAACATCTGCCGCACCAGTAGTCATATCAATAAAGACCGTAGCGTTATAACCTGGGCCTTTAAAATCCATAGACAGCTCTCCGAGTAACAACTCACCTTGCTCAACTTCGGTATACACATCTAGTGCGGAGGGAGTGCCGCGAAGCTCGGTTTCTTTAGTCAAGAAAGCCACCAGTTCTTCACGATTAGGTTGAAAGGTATCTGAATGTGAGAATAGAACTGAGTGCGGAACCGTCAGAGTATGTTGTTGAATGATAGGTTCACTGCGTTCAAACAATTCGGGGCGATTGAGGGTAATACCAGTTACTGCAAAAAACAGCGTAACTAAGAGAAGAGCCATCGAAATATAGATATGTAGGCGGCGAGCCCAAGTTTGAACACCTTTGCTTTTAAGCAACATAGAAACAATCATCACCAATAAATGTGGGGCATAATTTAGGTGATAATCATTCGTATTGGCATTTAATTTACATTGTTTACTTTTTCAATTCAGCTTGGCTTGCGCATGTTTTAGCTATTTGGGCCAATGCGAGTTACAGGTTGCCTACCTTTTAGATAATAATCATCTCAATTAAAATAACTAAAAGTTAAACCACTTCCTCAATTCGCAAAAATGACATAGATCTCATATAAACGTAGGTTACTATGTTCTTTTTAACCTAATTACTTTCGGTGTAAAACATGAATAAATGTCCTGCGATCATCGGTATTGTATTTGATGAAAAGAGTTTGAAAGCTATCGATAGAATAAATGAATTACATGAATTAGAGAGATCGGCCAAAGTATTTATTAGCTTGGGTAACCTTTGGAGTATTTTTGGAGGAAACTCCCTGAAGGGGACAGCGAGTAGTGGCCTATCTAAAGCAATTACTGCTATTCCCGCCAAACCAGGATGGGAAACCGCTAAAAATGTTAGCATTGGATTAGGAAGAGGAATTTCTTCTGATGCAAGCCAAACTGCTTGGAGTATATCACAAGCTAATTGGGAGTATTACTTCAAATCATATAGTGCCTTAGATCAGATCAAGCTGAGAGAAATCGAAAAAATCGCCACTTTCCAAGCACTTGATCATGTACACGATAGCAAGCAATATAGATTTTGGAAAGCGATCTCAGATGGATGTAAAATATGAACAAGAACGCTGTAATAATACTCTTATCATTTTTCTCAAGTGTCGCTTTAGCAAATGCAAAATTTGAAGACAGTTTATTTAAAAATGTAAGCCAATCTATTGATAATTATGGTGCTAAGATAAAGCAGTGTGAGTCTATGGCAAAACAGAATACGCCTGACAAAAAAACCCTAGAGTATTCAAAGAACCATATAGAAGCATTAACTCCTGTTCTGCCGTTTTTAAGCGAAAAAGCTTTTGAAGCTTGTGTCTTAAAAGAGAAACAAGAACTAGCATATTACTTATTAATAGCAAAAAATAACGCTTCAAGAACCTCAACATTAAAGCTTGTAGAATCGACTGAAAGCCTTACTTTTCATATCGAACCTACATCTATAGAAAAGTTTGAAACACTGAGCAAAGTACATCAAGAATATATAGAGAAAAGCCCCTTTTTCTCCCGACCATTTGATGCGTTAGCCTTTTATGAAAAACTCATGCAGTAAATAGCCTTTATGACTTTAGACAAAAAAAATACCCGAGACTGAGCTCGGGTATTTAATAAAAATGTTCGCTATGAGTCCTGCGTCGATTCTACTTTGCGTAGCTGAGATAGATACTTAACCCAACTTTTTGCCTGATTCGATGGCTTAATCTCATTCGCTCTTTTGGCATTAGCGAGCGCATCGTCAAACCGCTTAAGTTTGTAGTAAGCGCGAGTTTTGATAAGTGCAACATCCGCTTTACGACCTCTGACCTTATCGAGCGCGGCAATGGCATCTTTATAATGGCCTTCTTGCACCAACAGTTGAGAATAGTTCCAGTAATACTGCCTATCTAGCTGAGCTGCAATACGCCAGCTATCAATAGACTCTTCCCACTCTTTTGCCATTTGCCAATACGTTGCTTGCTGGGCTTTTAGCTTACTATTCGAGTTTACATCCTCTAGCTCGTTCATCACCAACGCAGCTCTCTCAGGAATACCTCGTTTCGCGTACAATTGTGCCAGCAGCTTTAAGTCATCTTGGCTAAGTTGTAACCCTTTCAGTTTTGCCAACGCCAAAGAGTCTAGGGCACGTTTGTTGTCATCAACCCGTAGGTATAGAGCAACAAGCTGACGCCACCATTCAATTCGTTCAGGTTCAATCACGATTAAGCGTTTGATGGTCGAGATTGCCGGCTTCCACTTTTTCAGTTCTAGCTCAGCAGAAAGCTTTATCGACAACGCGCCAAGCTTGTCTGGCTGACCAAACTTCTCATAACGAGCCATTGCTGAAAGCACTTTTTGCCACTGACTCAGTTGATAATGAGATTGGGAAATACGCAGCCATAGTTCATGCGCTTTTTGACCTTTAGGAATGTTTTTGCTCAAGGCATAGTAATGAGGTAAAGCCTTAGAAAAACGTTGCTCGTTCAGCAGTATATCAGCCAACATTTTTCGGGTTTGCCATGCTTGCTCATCTTGTAGCAAACCACTATTGACTGCCAACTCAAGTTGCTTAATCGCCGCTTGAGTTTGCTCGTTCTGCCAGTAAAAAATACCCAACATTCGAGCGACATAAGCTTGGTCATATCCACGAGAAAGCTCCATAGCTTCAAGAGATGAAATCGCTTCTTTTAGTTTCTCCTCTTGAGCCAAGTTGTGTGCTCGTTGAACTCTCGCTGCGGTGTATTGGCTTAACTCACTGGCAATGGTTGAGAGTGCACTCAGGCTTAATACCGTACCGATTAAGAATTTTTTCATCATTTGGCTAACTTGAACTCCACTTTAGCGGTTTGTCCGAACTGCTCAATTGACACACCATCCTCAACTTTTGGCTGATACTTCCATTTTTTAAGCGCACGGATTGCTTCCCTTTCAAACATGCGCTCGGGCTCAGCCTCGATCACTTCAATATCTTTTGGTCGTCCAGTTGCATCGATCGTGAAACGCATAATGACATAACCTTCCACTCTACGTTTCAGCGCCTTACTTGGATAGCGAGGATCAACACGATACAACGGCAGTGCTTGCTGGTTGCCCATTGTTCCCTTCAAGTTTGGGGCGCTAATCGCGATGCCTTCAAGGGCTGTGTTTAAACCTAAAGCACTGACTGGCGTCATCTGACTCATTGGTTCCATTTGAGTGTCAGCTTGAGACAGATCCATTGGCTCCGGCGCTTGAGGTGGTTCTGGTTGCTCCGGTACTGAACGTTGACGACGCTGCACGTCTGCTTCATTCTCTACCATCACCATATCAAAACGAACGGCTTCTGAAGCTTCTGGTGCACGCTGGTTGCCTTTATCAACCATCCACGCCATAAAGCTAAACAAGCTCACAGAAATTAACAGTGATGCTGGTAGTGCAAGTAACAGCCTGCCCATTAAGGTTTCTCCGCCGCCAATGCAATGTTCTTCACACCCGCCGCCTTTGCAGCGTCCATCACTTTCACGACAGTGCCATTGTAAGCATGCTCGTCAGCTTGGATAACTAACGAGGCATCAGGCTGATCAAGTAACAGGTGCTCAATAGAGGCCTCAACACGCTCAATATCAACCACTCGTTTGTCGATGTACACATCATTCGCTGCCGTTACTGCAATAAAAATACCCGCGTCTTTTTGGCTTACTACATTAGAAGCCTGAGGGCGATTCACTTCTACACCGGATTCACGTACAAACGAACTGGTCACAATGAAGAAGATCAACATGATGAAGACGATATCAAGCATCGAGGTTAAATCGACTTGAGCTTCATCTTGTTGGTTAGGTCTGCGTCCGAGTCTCACTTTTGACTCCTTAAAGATTGTTCTAACTGGATAGCTTTTCGTTCACACACTTTGCTAAGGCGAGCATGAATAAACATGCCCGCAAGCGCTGCTACCATACCTGCCATGGTTGGCAGCGTAGCAAGTGAGATACCAGAAGCCATCAATTTCGGATTGCTGCTGCCTTGCGATGCCATTACGTCAAACACCGTAATCATGCCTGTCACCGTCCCTAACAACCCTAGCATTGGGCAAACCGCCACAAGTAGCTTAATAGTCGATAGGTTTTGGCGCAGTTCGATTTGCGCTTTTGCAATCCATCCTTCACGGATTTGATGCGCGTACCAAGAGTGGTGCTCTGATCTTGCTTGCCACTGCTCACAAAGCTGTTTTTTTACCCCAGGGAAAACCGTTGTGAGATAAATAACTCGCTCCATAACCAACAGCCAGCACACCGCCACGACGGCGGCCAACCACCATAGGATTTGACCACCTTGCTGCATAAAGCTCATCAAGGTTGTGGCCCAATCCTCACTGATCAAACCCAATGTGCTGAGTAGGATCTGCTCCATTACGCTGCGTTCTCCGCTAAGGTGTTAGAATGGCTTTTGTTACTCGGCATATCACGCTCAGCTTGTTCTGCAACTAAACCGATGCCTTGTTTTTCTAAGATACTGCGAATATTTTCTGCTTGAGAGCTCAATACGTTGTGCGCTAATAGCAAAGGCATGGCTGAAACAAGGCCAAGTACGGTAGTCACAAGTGCCATCGAAATGCCACCCGCCATTACTTTCGGATCACCATTACCAAATTGAGTGATGACTTGGAAGGTTTCGATCATACCCGTTACCGTGCCTAGTAGGCCAAGCATAGGAGCTAGAGCAGCAAGAAGCTTAAGCATCGACAACCCTTTTTCTAGGTGGGTTTGCTCATCAACAACGGCTTCCAAAAGACGTAGTTCTAACGCTTCTACGCTGCGATGCTTGTCTTTCTGGTATACCGCAAGCACGCGACCCAAAGGGTTGTTTCCTGGCTGCGCTGGGGTTTTCAGTTGCTTCATGATTTTCTGACGCGAAATCATCAGTGATGCACCACGTACGAGCGCAATCAATAGGCCGATAGCCAATAAGCCAAGGATGATTTTGCCGACAACGCCACCCGCATTTAGGCGATCAGCCAAAGTCGGTGAGTTTGCAAGCTGTTCAAGAAGAATGCCACGTGACGGATCAATGACAAGTGCATCAATGTCACCAGAGGAAATAGTATTCGCTGTTGGACCGTTCTCAGGCTGACGAAGATAGTTTACCGCGTCTCCGCGTTGACCATTCCACTTAACGTAGCCAGTCTCATCCAGCAGCGCCATAGAACCAAGACGAACACCATTAACCGTTTGTTCACGACCTTCGCCATTTAGCAGTGTGAAAGAGACGTTTGCCATTTCACCGCTTGCTTTGATTTGCTCTTCCATGCTGCGCCACATCGCCTGAAGTTGGGTCAACGTTGGCAGTGATTTAGCCGCAACAATAGCATCGATATCTTTCTGATATGAGTTTGCATCTACACCGGTTACTGAGCTTTTTAGCTCAGACTCTAGCTCTTTTGCGTTCTGGCGAACGACGCCAAATAACTCACCTAGGCTCCCGGTTTCTAGACGCAACTTTTCTTCTAGCTGTGCCAGTTCTGCTTCATTTTCACCGAAGGTAACACTTAATGAGTCCGCTTCTGCTTGAAGAGCAGCCCGCTCTGCCACCAATTTATTCTTTATAGCCTGTAGCTCTTGCTCTGTTTGCTTAAAACCTGATTCACGCGCGACATTGTGCGATTGCTGTTGACGATTTTCTTGCTGCGCCTTTTGTAACAACGCATCACTAGCAACAGTTGTATGAGGCATTAATGCGGCTGTCGAGATTAGTGCAACCGATAACCATTTTTTCATCATTTATTTGCCCTCCGCAGCGGTTAACGACACTGGCAGAGTTAACATACTCGGCGCGATCTGTTTATTCGCCATAGCGAACGCTTTATCTAGCTCTGATTTTTGCTCAGAACCCACTTGTTGCCATGCTTGTTGTTGCTGTGACCAGCTCCAGAATGTCTCACCAGATAAGCTACGTGCTACCAAAGACAAACGCCCTAAATAGAGAATGTCCGCCTCCACAGCTTCATTGTCACCCAGGTTAATCTTGCCTTGGTAAACGCCAAGCTTGGTGCCGTAATCCATTTCAATTTGGTACGCTTCTAAAATACGACGAAACTTCTCTGCATCCGCAACGTCTGCACGCGTCATCATGGAATCCAGCTTTGCAATTCGTTCCTCACGTTGCGCTTTGCGTATAGGTTTGTCGTTAGCAACGAGCGCTTTTAAGCCTTCAAGCATGTGATACATCAAAGGCACGACACCTTGACGAGTTTGAGCAATCTGCTCAATTTGCTCGTTCAAGCTATCAACTTCTTGATTTTGGCTCTCAACAAGGCTTGCAAGATGATCGCGATAAATCTTCAAGTTACCGACTTCCTCTTGCAGCTGCTCAATTTCAGCTTCTAGAGTAAGTGATTTTTCTGCGCTTGCATCAATACGTTTTTGGCTTACCGCCGACGACTGGTTTGTTTTACTCTGCACAGCTTGTGCATCGTTTAAGTTCGCCGCGTGAGCGGGAATCAAAACCGATGATATCAACAGAGCGATACTTGATTTCATTAGATTCATACGAGTTATATTTCTGTGTTCCAAAAACGACCAAAGGGGAAGACTACCCTTCCCCTTTAATAATCAAATTGTTATCAGTACTTGAACTGGATTGTTGCCATGTAGTTGCGGCTTTCTCCAACCACAACCCCACTCGCACCTTTTTGCTCGCCATTCGTGCTACCACCACCTGCGAAGTAGTCGGTATCGAATAAATTCTCGACATTGAATCGAGCAATGATATCCAAGTTTTCATCGTACTTATGTTTGTATGACACGCCCATATCAACGCGAGCGTAGCCATCTTTCTTGAAGGTGTTCTTTGCATCACCGTAGCGATCACCTTCATAAATCAAACCAAGGTTTAAGTTAGTGTTGTCTTGAACCTTGTAGCTAGACCATAGACTTGCCGAGAACTCTGGCACGTCTACAGGGCGGTTACCTTCATATCTTTCTGCCTTCTTAAGCTCTGCATCCAAATACATTGCAGAAGCGGTTAGCGACAACTCTGGGGTCACAAAACCTTGAGCCATTAACTCAGCGCCTTTGTGAACTTGCTCACCACCTTGCGTTTTCTTGTGTAGGAGATTGCCGCCCGCGTCTTTGCCGCTTTCAACATCCAGCGAGATGTTCTCTAACGTGATATCAAACACAGCACCAGATACAAATAAACGCTGATCAAACAGTTCCCACTTCGTACCGATTTCATAAGAGATACCACGCTCAGCGTCGAGTTTCTCACCTTCATTGATGTAGGTACGACTACCGTTGCTGACTTCACCTTGAGGCATGAAGCTTTCAGAATACTGAACGTAAACCGAGCCATTCGTCGATGGGTGGAAAATGACACCAAATTTTGGAGAAACCTGGTTTTCGGTCAGTTCATCATCACGCTTTTCGTCATAACGAACACCTGCAAGCACTTGCCAGTAATCATTAATCGTCATCATATTTTGCGCGTAGATACCCCAAGTATCGTACTCAGCAGTTGGTGATTTCTTCGAACTACGATAGCTAGGCTTAGGCACCGTTTCTCCTGGCGCAATACTCGCCTCATTATGAAATGCCATAAAGCGATCATAACTGTAATCTAAGTAGTTAGCGCCCACTAACAACGTGTTTTCCGTACCGAACAAAGTAAAGTCCGTCGTCACATCTATATATGCAGTATCAAATACCCAATTATCGGAGCGATCGTTGCCTCGATGCTTAATCGTATTTAACTCTTCATACTGATCAAACTTAGGGTAAGACTCTACATCAAAACGCTTAAAGTCTTGGCGGTTGTAACCTGCTTTTACGTTCACGTTATCCGTGACTTGCGCATTAATATCGACACCGTAGTTTTCTACTTCGTTATCAATTTCAGACCACTGTGCATCCCAAATGTACTTATCACCGCGAACCGCTTTGCCATCAACAATGTATGCGCCAGAGTCCACGCTACCATCGTCTTTCGTGCGATCGTAATGAGCCGATACCATAAAGTTGTCTGTGATATCGTACTCAACCACTAGGCCCGCAACCGTACGATCCGTTTCTGGCTCGGTGCCATCACCGTACCTGCGCCAAGAGCCGTAGCTTTCTTTGGCAAAAATTGCGCGCGCTCGCAGTGTCTCTGCATCATTTAGCGCGCCACTCACATCAAGCACAGTGCGTGAGTGATCATTCGAACCTAGATCTTGACTCAAACTTGCTTGTGTTTGAGTTGTTGGTTTTTTCGAAACCATGTTTACCAAACCACCCGGCTCAGATTTACCGTATAGCAGACCTGATGGACCTTTAAGCACTTCAACACGCTCTAAAAGCTCAATTGGCTGACGGTAGTGTGACCAGTGTTGACGACCATCACGAAGAAAACCGTCTGAACTGCTAAGTTCAAAACCACGTAGAGAGAAACGTTCGCGGTTACGGCTTGTACCACCCGCGCTAACACTTGCATCGTTACGTAGCACTTCACCAAGTGTACTTGCACGCTGCTCATCAATTACCGTTTCATCGATAACCGCTACTTGTCCCGGCGTTTCCAGCTGCGTCATTTCCATGCGCATTGCTGTACTGTTTGTATCTGCCTTGTAGCCGAACTCTCGACCTTCTACAACTACATGTTCGTCTGTTTGAACTTCCGCCACTGCAGGTGTTGCTAACACTGCACCGATCACTAACGCCAAATGGCTCTTAGTAAACATATCCTTTCACTCCGATTATTATTTTTCGGGTCACATACTTGTTGAATGCGATTCCCTCTTAATTATTTCGCGGGTGAATATAAGTGATAAGTATTACCATTTGCATTAAATTTACATTCTTTGCATTTGCAAACTTTTGTAAAGTACTCTCTGATGATGCGCCATGATAATGTGACATTAATCACAAAAATTACGACTTAATCATACTTATTGCTTGAACACTAAAGTAACCCTCAAACCGCCTTGCTCACGGTTTTTCGCCGTGACTGCTCCACCCATAATACGCATGGATTCTTTGACAATCGCAAGACCTAAACCGTAGCCACCAAGCTTTTTATCTCTAGAAGCATCTAAGCGTGTAAACGGATCAAAAATATCGACCAGCTTGTTCTCTGGAATACCAGGCCCATCATCAGATACTGACATGGTGGTGAACTGCTGCCCTTCTTTGACATAATTTTCCAGAGAAACTTCTATCTGAGATGCTGGTCCTGAATATTTAATGGCATTACCAATAAGATTGTTCAAACAACGAATGACCAGCGTTTCTTCACAAATGGCTTTAGCACATACAGCTTCTGAGCGGAAAGACAACGTCTGTTCTGACTTCAAATCTATTTTGCAACGTTCTACTTGCGGGGAGAGCAAAACTTCTAAATCACAGCGTTTCGTGGCTTTGTCGAAGCGCGCATTTTCCAAGCGACTGAACTCCAATATATCGCTGATCAAATGGTTTAGCTCTTTTGCTTCATCTTCTAGCCTTGCCACTAGGCTTTGCTCACTTTCTCCAACACGCTTTCGCAAAAGATGCAGAACCAAGTTCTGCCTCGCTAACGGCGTTCTCAATTCGTGAGAGACATCTCTTATAAGCAGTCGCTGCTTTTCAGCGAGAGAATGAATCTGTTGCGTCATGTGATCGAAATCTTGCGCTAACTCGTTAAACTCACGCGTGCTCGACTTCAGCTCTTTCACGACACTGACATTAAAATCGCCATTAGATAGCTTTTTGCTTGCTTCTCTCAATCGATCCAATGGTTGCTGTAAGTTACGTGCCATTAGCAGCGAAAAGAGCGCCAAAATAACCACTGCAATCACGACTTTGAGAATAGAGAAATACAGAATGAAGTCATTTGCAGGGTGCAGTCGATGTGGCAATTGAATCACTAAAGTATTGCCATGAACTAAAGGAATATTGATGATGGGGCGATTCACTTTCCCCTCAAGTTGATCATCAATGCTTCTCTTAAATTGAAGTTTGAACTCGAAGTGCGGATGCATCAGACGGTGCGTAACTGGTTGCTGATGTTCATTCAACACAAATAAATAAAAGTTTTGCGCATTTGCCCAGTCAGCAAGTTCGTCCATGTCTCCGTGCTCAATCAATACATTGGCTTGATGTGCAAGGTCTAGCATTTCTTCTCGCACACTATCGGGCACTTTCAACATGGCTTTCACCAGAGCTTGTTCCGCTAAGGATTGCACGACCAAAATACTAATGACAATTGCGGTCATGCAACTAAATAACTTGAACGCTAAGCTATCTTTACGTTTTGCAATAAAAGGTGGACATCGGAGCTTCATTAACGGTTTACAGCCTCTAAATAACTGTAACCTTTGCCACGGAAGGTTTTGATATGTTGCTTGGAAAGCCCCGCTTCAACTAACTTGCGACGTATGTTACTGATGTGCATATCAAGGTTGCGATCAAAAGGACTCAGCTCTTTCTTTAACACTTCAGTTTGAAGCTCTGCTTTTGAAATCACGACTCCTTGGTTTTTTACCAAGTAGCTCAATAGTTCAGCTTCCGTACTTGTGAGGGGTAAGCTATTAAGCTGGTCGCTGATCGTTTGAACGGTACTACACATCGTCTGACGTTGACGTTCCAAGCCAACACGACGAAGAATCGCTTTGATGCGCATTAGAAGCTCAGCGACATTAAAGGGCTTTCCGATATACTGATCGGCCCCCGCTTGGTAACCATCAAGCATCGAGTTTTCATCGTTGAGAGCGGTAAGCATTAGAATAGGTGTCGCGAAGCGCTGACAGATCCTACGAGCAACTTGCATGCCGTTAAGGTTTGGTAACATGACATCAAGCAATACAAGATCTACAGGCGTTTTTTCCATATATTGCAGCGCACTTTCACCGCAATGCACAGAAGATACGATGTAGCCCTCCTCTTGCAAAACCGCTTCTAACAGCTCACACAAAGGAACGTCATCATCGACTATCAAAACTCGTGACATTACCACTCACCATTCAAATAAAAATGGTTCGCATTTTATTACTCATTTACCAATTAAACAACTACACACTCTAAGGCTTTAAGTCCACAGGACTCAGTCCAAGAAGCAGCAACGTACTATTAGAGTTTAATGTTCACTTGTACTAAAGGTTCCTAACAATATGCACCTAGATATATCTTCATAGAAAAAACGAGTACAATCAGGCAACCGCAAAGCAAAAGATAAAGCGAATGGAAACGTTATTAATTGGTCACCGTGGCGTGGCAGGTTCATACCCTGAGAATACAAAAATAAGCATTCAGGCAGCCATTGACCTGGGGTTGAAGTGGGTGGAAGTGGATATACAGCCTACCAAAGATAATGTTTTAGTGGTTTGCCATGATCATACCGTCAATCGATGCAGCAATGGACAAGGGCGTGTTGATGAGCTCACCCTGGAAGACTTAAAAGCATTAGATTTCGGTAGTTGGTTTAGCACAGACTTTTCAGGCGAGAAGATCGTGACACTAGATGAACTGCTCACTTTAGCTACTGAGAATAAGCTTAACTTGAATATCGAAGTTAAAGTAGACAACCATCCAGCGGAAGAAGTGGCGCAGACTCTCGCCAATGCGTTAACAAAAAGTCCAATGCCGCAAGAGAATGTACTCCTATCGAGCTTTAGTCATGACGTCATTAGAGCGATGCACAAATACTGCAGTGGCTACCGATTGGGTGTGTTAAGTGAATTCTTTACGAGAAAAGATAAACGCCTTTTGGAAGAAGTTAGTGCCTATAGCTGCAACCTAAATATTAACTGGGTTCGTACTCGCCAGATAAACAAACTCCAACAAGCCGGTTACAAAGTGATGTGCTATACGGTGAACAATCCAAATAAACTGAAATACCTGCCTCAGTTAGACGGTATTTTTAGTGATCATCCACAGCGCTTTATGCCATAGCCTATAAGAGCCAGAACATTAAAGGGGACCTTTTGTTACCACTCAATCTGAATTGGTGTCCCCATCTCGACAAGCTGGATAAATTCGTCCATCTCCTCGTTGGTAATCGCAATACACCCATTAGTCCAATCAAAACTTTGGATGTAAATCGGCAACTGACTCTCACCGTTTTTTAAGCCATGAATTTTGATGTTCCCTCCAGGGGACACACCTCGGCGCTTCGCTTCCAACGTATCAATCGCATCAGGGTAACTGATATGCACAGAACGATAAAAAGCAGAGTCCTCTATAACATAATCTAGAGTGTATTCGCCCTCTGGTGTGCGATTGTCTCCCTCTTCTTGTTTATGTCCTTGAGGGTTCGCTCCTAAAGCAATTCGGTATTCTTTTAGCACTGCTCCTTGTTCCATCAAATACATTCGACGCTTAGACTTGTCGACTTTAACGAAGTCAACAGCTGCGTGAGTGCCAGAAGCAAACACACAACACAAGAACATAGAGCACCATTTTACTGACATTGTCGTAACGCCTAAGCTAATAAAGTGAACAAGAAAAGAGCGATAATGCTAGTCAGTTAATGCTCGTAAAGCAAACAGTATCTAATGCGGAACCATAAGATAGACTCGCTGAAAGGCGTACTTCTTATCGTTATTTGATACAACAAAAGTCAAAGAGAAGATTTCTCTATTCATTGCGGCTAAGTTGCATTACTTTATAAGCATATTTATTTATAAAGTCCGCACTTTTTGAGAGGGAACCATGATTAACATTGCTTTTTTTAGTGCAAAATCCTACGACGAAGCCTCTTTTAATAAAATTAAAAATAACCGCGATTTTGAATTTCACTATCACGACTTCCGACTAACCGAAAAAACAGCCAAGATGGCGCACGGCAGTGATGTCGTATGTGCGTTTGTTAATGATGATCTTTCAGCTCCTGTCCTTAAACAGCTTTCTCTGGGCGGGACCAAGCTTATTGCTATGCGCTGCGCGGGATATGATAAAGTTGATCAACAAGCAGCCAAAGAACTAGGCTTACAAGTGGTTCGAGTTCCTGCTTACTCACCAGAAGCAGTGGCAGAGCACACGGTTGGTTTAATGATGTGCCTAAACCGCCGTCTTCACAAGGCCTACCAACGCACACGTGACGCCAACTTCTCGCTAGAGGGTCTTGTTGGCTTTAACTTTTTCGGAAAAACCGTTGGTGTTATTGGTACGGGTAAGATTGGTATCGCGACGATGCGTATCTTCAAAGGGCTTGGCATGGAACTGCTTTGCTACGACCCCTACGAAAACCCATTAGCGCTAGAAATGGGAGCCCGTTACTGTTCGCTTGAAGAAATCTACGCTAATGCGGATATTATCTCTCTCCATTGTCCAATGAGTGAAGAAAACTATCACTTATTGAACGAAAAAGCCTTCGCGCAAATGAAAGATGGTGTAATGATCATTAACACCAGTCGAGGCGAGTTGCTAGATTCACTAGCGGCGATAGAAGCGTTGAAACAAGGTAAGATTGGTGCGCTTGGCCTAGACGTGTATGACAATGAAAAAGACTTATTCTTCCAAGATAAATCTAACGATGTCATTGTCGATGATGTTTTCCGCCGTTTATCGGCTTGTCATAACGTGCTGTTTACTGGCCACCAAGCATTCTTGACTCACGAAGCACTTAATAACATTGCCTCTGTGACGCTTGATAACGTCGAAGCCTTTTTCTCTGGTAACGTATCGGGCAATGAACTGATTAACTAAAGCCAGACAATCGAGAAGTATAGTAGAGCGTGTGATCTCAGCTATGCTATACTCCTCGACTATTTAAAATTTGAGCCAAATTACCATGAGCATAAAAACTGATATTCAAAAGCTGCACAACCGTTTAGATACATGCCAACGTAAACTTGATGCGGCACGTTCTCGTGGTGATCACGAAATGATTACAAAGTTCACGGATGAAGTAGAACAGCTTACCAAAAAGCTTAACCAGTTAAAGCACAAGCAAAACTATGAGCTGAACAAAGAACGTAAAAGCTTACTTGATATGCCTTTCTCTCGTGAAATCACCAAAGCAGAACAAGCGGACATCGGCAAACTGAAAAAACGCGTACGCGGCTTAGTAATCGTTCACCCATTAACAAAAGTTGGTAAAGAACTTCGCCTTGATGTGATGACAGGCTTTGCGCCAAAAGAGTTTTAAAACTCGCATTAACATTTATGGAGCCCAAGCATTTGCTTGGGCTTTTTATTTTGTACTGCTTCATTAGATTTCATCGAAATATCAATCCATAAGCTATTAAAAAGGCCAGCGACAAAAGCCACTGACCTATTTCGACCAATATCGTCCGCATTATATCTCAACGTTACGACAGTTGCTGCAACTTGTGCTCCACAACGGGATCATTCGGAACCAACTGCTGAGCGACTTCCAAAAGTTGTACTGCATCTTGCGGGTTGTCATACTCATGCTTAAGTGCAATATCAACAAGTGGCTGAATATCGATTTGTGCTTGATGCTCCTTCACATGTTCTTTCTTTTCTTCAATTAGTACATTATGAGCGGTACTCAGTAAGTTTAAACGATGCTGTGAGCTCGCATTCGCCTTGTTAAGGCACTGATAGTAATCTTCTTTTAAGCGCAGCGTTTTGGTCTGATGACGAAACTGCGCTATATCTATCTTCTGATAACGTATAAAGTCTACGGCCACTTGCTTATAAAAACCGAATTTATTCAAATACGTCGCGTGGGTACCATGTCCCATCCCGAAGACTCTTAAGTGAGTGAGCTCTGGGTAGCGTTTGGCGTGAAGGCGGTCGATTTCATTAGTTGGATCATAAATGATGTAGCCTTTTGCATCGCCAAGGTCAAGGTCGTGATACTTTCCTTCCCAATCAAATTGTTGGGCTAATTCAGTACTTGGCCTATCATCCCATGGCACCAAAACTTTGTTTTTTGTGCTGACCGGGTGAAACATCAATACTTGATCCAACTTTAATAGATTGGAAAAGGCACCAATAGCAAAACCACCGCGGCTAAGTCCATAGCCTAAACGACATTCAAAGGGCTCAAGTAAAGTCGACAGTTGCTCTAGAAAGAAAATTAAATTACGGCTACGAAACCAGTTACTTTTCCCAAGATGCTGAAATGAAATAATATTTACTTTTTGTTTCTGGGCTAAGCGATAGCCCCAAGGCGCAAAGTCTGAGTGTAAGTCCTGTACTTGTAGATTCGTACCAGCAGGGGAAAAGGTGAACAACAACGGTTTATTGCGGTCGACAAACTCATACTTAACAAATACATCATCAAGTAAGTCCTCCCCGGACATCGGTAGCCTGGTTTGCTGTTCTTCACGAGAAAGAGCCAGCCATTCATCCAACCAGTACAGTAACTTCATTAATCCTCCATCTAAATTGCGCCTAGCAATTGTGTTAAAAATCTAGTTTTAGTGTGTGATCATCTCCCCCTGGTTACAGGGGACTCTGATATCAGTCCTCTTTTAAAACAAAGCGTGAATTTGCTTATTAAATTGGTCAATATCTAAGGTTTGATGGCGAACAAACTCCTGCGCCACCAGATTAAAAAATTCTAATTTATCTAATTGTGTGGATTGAGTGCCGTGTCCCATACCGACGACTTTTAAATGGGTAAGCTCTGGATAACGTTTAGCATGAAGACGATCAATGCGATTGGATGGGTCATAAATAATATAACCTTTGGCATTGCCCAAATCTCGATCATGGTAGCCGCTTTCCCAAGCAAACTGCTGAGCAAGCTCAGTACTCGGCCGATCATCCCAAGGCACTAACGCTTTATTTTTAGTGCTAACAGGATAAAACAACAAAAGATGTTCTAGTTTCAGCAAGTTAGCGAACGCGCCAATTGCAAAGCCACCTCGACTTTGCCCATAACCCAAACGACATTTGAAGGGATGAAGCAACTCAGATAGCTGCTCCAGAAAGAAAATCAAATTCCGACTACGGAACCAATTACTTTGTCCTAAATGTTGAAAGGCAATAATGTTTACTTGTTGTTGTATTCCGAGCTCGTAGCCCCAAGGAGAAAAATCCGGAGTTAAATCTTGTACCTGCACATCAGTACCGGAAGGAGAAAATGTAAACAACAATGGCTTGTTAAGATCGACGAGTTCATACTTCACAAACACATCATCAAGTAAATCGTAGCCAGAGATAGGTAAAGCCATCTCTTGTTCTTGTTGAGTAAGAGCTTGCCATTCATCTAACCAGTAAAGTAGCTTCATTTTTTCTCCAAGTGCATCCGCAGTATTTAGACTGGAACTCTATCAAAATGCGTTTAAGCATCCCACGTTGAGACTTAAGAAAGCTCTATTTGAAGCCCAAATGAGACGTATGGAAATGTCTTCGATTGAAGGTATTACTGCGTAAACTAAACCCAAAGTAGGTACGCAAAAACTTGGAGAAAGAGCTAGAGAAAAATCAATTAGAAGTTTCGATAACAGCGGTTAAAAAACAGCAGATACAAAAAAACCGCTGTAAGAACAGCGGTTTTTTTTAAAAGTGGCGGAGAGATAGGGATTTGAACCCTATCTCTCGCTAAAGATCTTTCGCAAACTCTTGATTATAAAAGAGTTTTCGACACCTAGTTATGCAAATCGATTACAAGTGTCTAAGTCAATTGAACTAGACACAATACTACAGGTTACTTACAAAAAGTCAATGTGGTGATAATCTGTTCTCTGAGTAAAACACATAAATGGACAATTATCAGTTTCGGACAATCGAACATTAGTAATTCATGAATAACTTTTTATAAGGCAAATATTGCTACTTAATACGCCTTCGCACAGTGCGCACCTACGTTAAGCATTGAATATATAAATATTGTATATGAGACTTCGAAACTTAAACTCTTAAATTTAGGCTCATTACAGAGCCTAAATTGATTTAGTGGGCCAACATTGCTTTTATGTAAGAAATAAATGGCACGCTTTTAAACTCTGGGTGATCCTTATTCGGATACAAAACGTTCTTCCAATAAAGATTTGCATTGTATGGCTTACCAGCACTTGGAGAAGACTCTGTGAACCTTAACTCGGGTGGTATCGAAGCGATCTGATGAGCTGGTTCAAACGTGGTATCATGTATTCGAATTAGACCAGTGGCATACTGCTTTTTATCTTCAAAAAACTGCTTGCTTATTGACCCTTGGATATGGCTATCAAAAGCAGGGTTCCCCTCAGTATCATATGAACTAGGCGTTCTAGAGTCTGTATCAAAAATAGCGTGGTACTTGATCTTAAACTTAGAAAGTATCTTCTGATAAAACGGAATGTTGTTCACTGTTCCACAGTTCAATATGAAAAAGTCCTTCTTAGTCGGAAACTCTTGTAAATATGCACGGGCTAATACTTCTTCAGTTGGACCTTCTATTAGCAAAACCTCATCAGCATAAAATGCCTCACAAACATGAGGGTTAAAACGCAAGACTTCATTCATCTCCTGCTTTAACTGTTCGTCAGTCATTACTTCTTTGGCTGCTTTTAAGAACTGATTGTTAATTTGATAAATGTTGGTGCCAGAATCACTTTTTACTAGCCTGATAATAGATGATTTAGGCTTTGAGATATCAATCATAGATGGCGAGTGAGATGCACAAAGAACTTGGTAAGGCAAATCGTCCTCACTAACTTTGTAAATTAACTCCCTTAGTTCTTTAATGATTCTTGGGTACAAGAAAAGTTCTGGTTCTTCAAATAAGACCATATAGTCTTTACGGCCAGGTTCGCGCTCAAACTTCTCGGCTACATCTTTCATTAACAACAAAGTAAAGATAGCTGTTCTTATTGTTCCGTGACCGACCTTATCTGCTGTTGCTGGGATGGAACTATCAATATCACCCTCAATGCCCAACTTAGCAAACTCCACGCTGAATTCTTTACCTAATTTATTCTCCGTCCAAACTAAGCGATCTTTAGATTCAGAGATTTTTAAAAGAGTATCACCAAATATTTGCGAGAAATATGAATTAACAGATGTTTGATAAGACTCTATTAGTTCAGGGTTGTACATTTTATCTTGTAGTTCTTTGATTTTTGATTTCGCTTCTTCTAAAGCAACAAGATCAGCTTCTTTAAGAGTATTTTCAGCCATACCCTTTAAGATTTCGTTTAGTATTTCTTTAGCCTCGTCTTCTGTAGGCATCGCTTTTATGAAAACTGGCTTGGGTAAGCAAGATTGAAAGACAGAGTGTAAACCTATACTGGCATATCCAATGTTTTCAAACTCTTTTGTTTCGTAGTTATACGTTTGATTTAGTGGTTTAACAGCTTTACCATCAAGATACCAAGTTTTTCTGATCCTTAGGCAATCGTCTTTTACATACTTCTTGTATGATTCTTTCTGCTTTGGCGCAGCAGCTTCAATCTTAATTCTGTCTATGGGTAGAAGACGGACCTCTATCTCAAATTCAATTTGATTGGTGAAGTCACTTTTAAAAAAGTCTACTTTTGTCGGTTTTTCTTCTTTATAAAAGTGTTGATATGCTTTTAGAAAGGTCGATTTTCCTACGTTGTTTTGACCATACAAGAAAAGTGTATTGGTGTCTTCAAACACAATTTTGTTTTGCTCTAGACCACCAGAGATGCCTCTGAAATTATTGATAGAGAAATAATTAATTTTCAAAGCAATCCTACCATTTGCCGTGCTGTAAACATGTGGCATATTACTCTTGTTGTGTATAAACATCTTCTATTTGTAAGCAGATTTATGACTTGGGTAGCAAATGGCTTTTTGGTAAAGCTAAACACTGGCGCATTTTGTTTGCGGTTCGATTGGTTCGGTTAGAGTGGATAGTTCTGGGAAATCAACCCCGTGCTACAACACGGTGTTTGTCGCGGTGACAGGAGGAAGCAACTATTAAGGAAAACTTATGGGTTGAAAGCAACTGAGAAGGATTTCTTCCTAGTTGCCAGTAAGGAATGGGGCAATCTCAAGTTACGAACGAAATTGATAAGAGTCTTTTATCCATGTCTCTATGAAGGTTGTCTCAATTAACCTATTTAGAGACTAGGTTAAAAACATGCAAAAAATTAACCGATCTCTGTAAGGCAACCTGTCAGGCTTATTTTCATTGTGAATGCTGACAGGTTGATACAGATTACATATAGCTAGTTAGTAATTTAGCCACGGCCCCAAAAACAGGAACAACAACAGAGTTACCAAACTGCTTGTATGCAGGCGCGTCTGCACAAACAATACGGAACTCACTGTTAGGATCATTTACATCTTCAAAGCCCATCAGTCTTGCACATTCTCTTGGTGTTAAACGCCTTGGGGTTTTATACAGCGGATCAAATTCAGGGGCATAACGACCGTGTTCTTGGTCATATTTAGCTTCGCCTTCCTTAATCATCTCTTTGTACTGTTTTTCCGTACACTCTGGGTTTTCTTTGGCGTATCGGTCAGCAAAATTAGTAGAGAACTCAAGACGCTCTTTGTTCTTTCTAAAGCCATGTTCACGGTTATCAGCAAGATATTGTTCAGAGAGTTCTTGATGATTAATTAGTATCTCAGAGCCATCTTTGTAGTACCTTGCTGAAAGCGTTCTTGTTACAGCATTAGGATTTGAAGGGTCAACTAGTCCAAACCCAAACCCATTGCCTTTACTTTGATGCTTCAGGGCATAGTGATACAGGTAGTTCCACAAGTTTGGTGTTAACGTGTATTTCTTAGTCTCTTCTTCAGAAAGATCGGTCAAAATATCACTAACACGTAAGCGCTCTTGCGGAACTTCAATGTTTTTGAGAGACAGTTTTTTATACTCTGGGTTCTTTTCTACGAGATCCTTACGTACCCCTACAAGGACGATGCGCTCACGATGTTGTGGGGTAAAGTTCATACCATCAATGATGGTTGGTTCTGGTTTGCGCTTACGTACAACCTTGATAGCTTCTTCAATATCTGAGTCAACATCGGTGATGTCGGCTATCCAATAACCTACCTGATCAAGCGTACGTATGATTGTCGCGAACGTGTTGCCTTTATCATGACTCTTGAGGTTCTTAACATTCTCTAGGACAAAGTATTTTGGCTGTCGCGCTTCTAGTACTTTCTGTACATCAAAAAACAGAGTCCCTTGAGTATCACACTCAAAACCGTGCGCTCTACCTAATGAGTTTTTTTTCGAAACACCCGCGAGTGAAAAAGGTTGACACGGAAAGCCAGCAAGAAGTACGTCATGCTTAGGAATATGTTTCAGAATACTAGCCTGTTGTTGCAGCTCTGTCGCTTCAGGCTCACCACTTAGAGTGATTTGAGTGATATCCATGAAGTTAGTATTTTTCATGCCATCATCCTGCTCACTATTCAGGAAATATGGCAGTTCTGACTCATCTACATAATGATTTGCTAAGTAAGTTCGTCTGGCTTTTTCATCCCATTCACTAGTAAAAACACATTTTCCACCAACGTTTTCGAATCCCTTGCGTAAGCCTCCAATGCCAGCAAATAAGTCAATAAAGGTAAAGTTTGGGTTGTCCCAATGAGCAGGTTTTTTTGGGAGTAAGGTTGCTCTCAATTTGTTTAGAGAACTATCACCAAGTGAAATAGGATTGGCTACAGGGTCGGCTTTCCAACGATTCAGTTTCTCTCGGCTGATCTCGCAGAACTCTCCACCTAATTCTTGAAACTTAATGGCTAAGTTCTTTTGATCATATATTGTAATCAATAGTTTAAGTAGCTTATTTGTTTCTTGATGGCAGTGCTCGATATAGCTCTCAAACTCTTGATCGCCTTTTAAAGTTGTATACTGATTCATATAAGTAGCAAAAAGGGAATGTTGTGTGCAAACGTATCACACATTAATCCCCTTTTATAGGCCTGAGCGACGTTTTATTAAGGATTGAGCGAAATAAAATGAACCTCTTCATAGAGTTCGCTGGACGCCTTGTATATGTCATTGATACGCCACTGTGAGCGTCGCTTACTTTGCTTGGCATCAGTTGGATGAAATTTCGGTGCAGGATCAAGATACACAGTACCGCTATGAATAGCTTGGAAAAGCCTCTCAGCATTAGTATTAAGACACCAAAGAACTTCATCTGGAAACTCTATCTTAAATGTATACCCATCAGCCAAACTGTTGGGTTCATCATTTGGTAGTTTTGTTGCAGGTACGTAGACGACTTCGTTGTGTTTAGCACCCCAGCAGTTTAAGAGGCGCTCGATGGACCAACTAGCTGCGATTTTTCCTTGTCTATCTTCTAATACAACTTCCATTCCCGTCATTTGCTTGGTAATGGGTTTCTTTGGGTCATATAGACCATGCTCAAAACGAGTAGTTTTTTTGCCGTTTTCATCTTTGGTTACAATGGGGTGAAAGCATTGGATTTTTAACGTGAGCTGAGTTTTTTCATTTTCTTTGTATGCTCTATGTAACCCCGTCAATCGATACACATCATTCTTCTTGTAGCCATAAGTCGTCATGAAGTCAGGAAAACTCTCCTTATATAGTCCTCCATCAGGCTCTGGAGTGAATAAGGTAAGCTTCTTGCGAGTAAAACATTTCAACTCAATACCAAAAATATCACCTTCCTTGTCAGCATTTGGCTCAATACCCAGAGCATGCTCAAGAGTATACCCATGTACCTGTGTACCAGTGAAAGGGACTGTTTCACCTAACTTGAGTCGACAACCAAGCAAGGTTTTACCTGCCACATTGGCTTTCAGTAACTCTTTTAGCTTCTCCGTACCGCTATCATCACCGAGATCGATAGTGAACGCCTTGCAGACTTTTGAGCCGAAGTAGTTTTCAAGCTGATTAAATTGCTCAATAAATCGTTCGTTGGGATCCACAACTAAAACGGCAAAAGCATGACCTGAACGATTCGCACCTAAAACTAAGTAACGAGGTAAATGATCAGTCCGTTTAGTATATTCAATTGACATACTACGAGGCATTTCTCGATTCACTGTTTGGAATCCTGATAGTCTAGCCTCTGGATACTGAGCATATACGATAGCTTTACACTGCTTAGCTTTTACCGCGTTCCCATCAGTATCTAGCCATGAGAAATGGTGGAATTCAGCCTGTGGAATCAACTTACCAGGATCTGAGGAGCGCTTTGTTTCACTTGAACTTTCACCTCGATCACTAAACCTCAAATCAAAGATAGAGTTAAGTAGACTCGCATCTGAATGAAAATATACTTGGTTTTTATCGTTGGCATTCTTAGGTAGTGATTTAATCAGTGCAATACTACATTCGTGCTTCTTTAATAGACCACGCACATCATCTAGGTCATTGATACCTAGGTGGTCATATTGGTTTAATTCGTACATTATGGTATTGGTTTTTTCGTTGTGAGTAGGTGCGCTATTTTCACACCCAGAGACTATATAACGGTGTACTCTATAGCACCCATTACACACTAAAGTGCTAGATATGTAACTACGATTACCCACTTCACACTGAATTCCCATCAGCCCCCCACATTTACACTGCAATCTATCCTCCGAGAATGACCACACTTATAAGATAGTAACGTAAGGTATCAAGTTGATGATCGTTGAACAACTATGCGCATATTGAAGAACTAGAGATATTTGTTCAAATTGTTTTGACTCAAAATGTTACGTACCACCACTCTAAAAAGGGCAAACACTTCTCGATTCGCAATACACGTCTTTATTTTACAAACAACCATAGAAGTTCACCCATGGGCAAGTAAGGGGGGTATCGGGAAGCAAATCACTATGATAGATGATAGTTTTACCCCTGATAGGGGGTAAAAATCAGTTTACCCCCTATCAGGGGTAAAACACAGCAAGCTATGATCTTCAATTGGCGCTGATGACATCTCCTCCTTACTAGCACATTATTGGGTATGGTATCTGCACTAGGCTACTAGAAGAGATTCTGTAGTCATAATTTCAATTCAACTTAACGATCCAACCTCTCTCGCTCATGCGGTTGTGGCTTCGTTAGTTTTTTAAGAACCCGCCTCAAACCGTCTTTCTTCATGCGTGGTATTTTACGTGTTTCATTTCTAATCAAGCGCGATTTCAGTTCATCCCTCAATTTCGGTTCAGAAGCTATAACTTCAAAAGCTCGACTAAGTTCGAGATAGCTGTCCCGCTGTCTTTCTGCCAGCTTTCCAGCATGTTCAATCGATGTTCCAATCTCGCTATTTGCTGTCTCGTGGATGCGGATATTTCGTTTGAGGCTTTCGATAGCCCCTGTAACGCTTCGACAGATGCTTGGTATTCCTGCATCATGAGCTGATTGTTTTGAATAATGTCCTTCAGGATTGTTTTGCGTTCGTGTTGATACTGTTCCTGAATTTGTCTTATTGTGTTTAGGTAAAACTCGTTCTGTGTCTCGATCATAGCGAGCAAATGCTCGTTTGAAATCTGCTGATTCTTCGTCAATGACGTAATTTGTGAAGCTAATTGCTTCTCGATATGGCTCATATTCTATTTTCCCTTCGAGTAGAAAACTCATCCATTCTTGGATAAACTTTTTTTGTTGTTCGTGATACTGCTCTAACGCTAGCCTTGCGTTTCGTTCAGCTAATGCCTTTCTTTCTTCAATTTGCTTAACCATCTCAAACCCTTTTAGAGATGGGTTGAACTCGGGCATGCGTGTAAAATTAACCTCAGGTTGCGGTATGTAAAAAGATGGCGTAGCTGTCCAACGAGAGTTCAAAGGTAAATAATGCGCTTTGCTCACATTGAATTCAGGCTTACTTTTGTGTAATCCGTAACGTCTGTTGTTGTAGTTAGCTCGTTTAATAATCGCTTTATCAAGTTGGTCTTTTAGCTCCTCCAGTCGACTTTGTTTGCTTTGTAATGGCTCACTGGACTGGGTTAAGGAGTCTCTAGAACGAAATTGCTCAGTAAACACAAAACCATAGAGACGCACGTTCTTTTTATCTTTAAAGTGCAAACGGACGAAGTTGCTCGATTCACTAACATGGGTAACCCCGACTTTTTCTTTAAACTTATCGCTACTTAGTGCTTGTATAATGTCGGCACGGCTGTTTACTCGATTGCTAGTAATCATGTCTTTAATCCAGACATTGATTGCTTTCTTTAGCTTGTGTCGCTTGTCAAAGCTGTTACCGTCTTGTGTAAGCCGTTTATGGAGAGAATCGAGCGGGCTCACTAAATCATGCTTAAGATTTAAGTAATCCCGCAGTAGATTGAAGTCTTGTTCATGCCCAGGTGGCGCAGGGTTGAAGGAAAATCCTGTTGCAAGGTGAATTCTCGGTATCAAAAAGTGGTTTTCAATATTGCCTTGGTGCGTGTGACGCACCCAGTCGATTAGTTGCTCATCTTTAGGGAAACCAGCAAAGCACAACTCTTCAAACAATTCCCGCCACTCTGCTTCAATCTCTGGATTGGCTTGCAACTTCTCTGTATCTTCAAACGCATGAGCAATAACACCGCTGACGTATTTGTGTTTATGTGGGTTATGCTCAATTGCATATTCCACAGCTTTTCGGTTCCCGTTAATTGATTCTGGGGGTGGCTCTCTGCGTTTTCCTTTTTGTTGCTGGAGTATGTAGTCGCACTCCCACTCTGTTTGTATATCGTTCGCTTCTCTCGCTAACTTCCGTAATTGGTATGCAGTGCTGTACTCTTTCTTTTGGTCAGCCGTGAGACTACATAAAGGACCATACAGGTAGTTAGTTGCAGCGTGTGGATCAGATTGCCCAACACCACTGGTTCGGAAAAATGAAATTACTGCCATAATTCCACCGATAATGGATCTACTTTTGCGACTCGGTATTTATGGTCAACCTGTGGATTGGCTAGAATATTCATTACTCGAAGATCGTGCTGCTCAAATGCTTTGTTGAGCTGGTTAAGCTCTAGCAAGATTTGAACTGCTTCCACTCCAGATTTATGAGTGTTACACCACTTGACGGTCTGATTAAGCAGAGAATTGAAACGTACACGTTCATGGATTACGCCTAACATCTCTTTTCTTGTCTGCTCTGCGAATGGAACGATAATTCTTGTTTTATGCAGTGATTCAGAAGCAATCTGAGACACCGTTTTTCCTGCTTGCTCAGCTTTGTATTTCCAGATCTTTTTATCTAAGAGCGTACAGTTCATTTCTATACGAGTACTCTTTGCTTCACAATAATGATGATAAAGCGCATCAACTTCAGAGGAATTTAAACCAGTATCTTTCTTCAAACGGTTTTTGCTGATTTTAATGTTGTGCTCAACACAGTGCTCAAGCTTTTCTTCAAATATTTCGGTGAGCTTCGGGTTGTTAAGATAGTGCTCTTCTATCTGTTTTTTCTTGTATTTTTTAATCATAAATTCGCCTACTTTGATAGGTCTAATTCTGTTTATTGGCCAGTTTTTTCAGGGGTTTGGGCGCAGCCCAAGCGATACTAAGCAGCCGCTTAGACTCCCAACCCGATGAAACTTCATACGGGGTTGGGGTAACCTTGCTCTTTAGCTTTTACATCAATTTTCCACACCGTCGTCGACATGGAATTCTTCTGATAAGCTGGGATCTGCATCACTCAAATCGCCAAAATACCAATCGGGATGACTGGAAGTGAGACTTTCAATGAGTTTTGTGTTGTGTTCTTGTAAGCGTTCTTTATCGCGAGTTAATGAAGCGATATGCTCGTCTAACATTTTCGCACGAGCGCGTTCAACAAAAAGCTCCTGACTTACCAAAAGTAACGTATCGAGCTTTTTCTGCTGTTGGTCAACTCTAGCGCGGTAGTCCGAAACAACTTGCTCTGATTGAGCAAGTTTGTTTTCTAGCTCATTGCACTTTTGACTCAGTGAATTAGTTTCCCGATGCTGTTTTTGCAATTCGTCAATGAACTCTACAAGCTCTTTGTTTTCTTTTTCTAATTCATCAATTTGCTTAAGAGATTCTTGTGTATGTGCGCTAACGAGCTGCTGCACTTCACTATCAAACGCCTGCCAGACGATGGACATTTCGGCTTGAAGCGCAGAAATCAGTCGCTGCTCAGAATCTACAAACCACAGCGCTTTGTTACGAACTATAGGAGTTGGTTTTGTGGCTTTCCTTAGTATTTTGAAAGCGATGGATACTCTTCCAAAATCACCGCCAACAAGTTTTTGCAGTGCTTTTATTGAAGCTGGTGCTGTGTTTAAATCGCTAAATGCTGAGGCATAGTCGTCAATGGTTTTACCTTTTTCTGTTGAGTAGCCTTGTTTTTCCAGTTCAGCGGAAAATCTTTCACGGAGCAATACAAGACTTTCTTCCTGACCGAGTAAGGCAGGAAGAGAGGAAGACAAAGTGGTATTCATAATTACTGTCCACCTTTAAGCGTATCATCGATAATTTTGTAGATTTGCTCTCTGTGTTTGTCACTCTTTGCAGCACGTGCCAGTTCGAGTAAGTTTTGTATAAATGCTTTGTCATCACTGGCAATGGACTGCGCTGCTTGCTTAGTTTCAACAATGCCATTGGGTACGACAATGCTGTTTGAATCACCCGTTTTAAATAGTTCTGCTATTGTCCTATCTGCTTTGACTTGCTCTTTCTTCAAACTCACCTTATTACGTTTCGCATAATGCTTTTCTACAATGCTGACGTCTCGATGCCCGAGTAATTCCGCTATCCAAGCTACACTGACTCCACGATTAAAAGGTATCGACGCTCCCGTATGTCGCAATTGATTTGGGCCTCGATGTGCTACGCCTGCTTCTTTGAGAAACCCAGTAAAAAACTGTTTTGCGAATTGCTTGGGGTTTAACCACGGGTGACCAGTTTGCTCATTAAAAAAAACAAACCTGCGTTTTTCTCGTTTAACTGTGATGTTATCTCGTTGTACAACGTCAATAGTTATTGGAGCTTTATCACCCGTTAGTCGTTCGAGTTTGCGGAGTAATTGAGCGGCTTCTGCTGATAACTCAATTGTTCGTTCAGACTCTTCTGTTTTAGTTACTTTGTATTTGTTTAATGGTTTAGCTAAATCAACGTATAGTCGACACTTTTCAATCCCGTCCTCTGTATAAAACTCGATATTTTCCCAGCAAGTACAAATGAGTTCGCTGATACGTAATGCCGTTAGAATGGCAAAAGAAGCCATGTCTTTTGCCATCTCATTGTCGGTATCAGTCAACAGTAATTGACGTACTTCATCTTCAGTGAATGGGAATGGATCATCATTGACAACTTTCAGGTTTTTGATTTTTTCCATTAGGTCGTTTTTCTGCTGTTCGGAGGAACAAGCTTTAGCGCAGACGGCTCGTAAGATAGTGTAACAACCGTTAATGACCTTGCCTTTTTTGCCTTGTGTGAGAAGTGTGATTTTGAGTTCATCAATATCTTCGATTGTAAGTTCAGATAGTGGTTTATCACCTAAGTTTAGGATGATATGTCGACCGTGAGTCTTCATTCCGTTCAGTGTTGATTCAGCAACAACAAGCGCTTTAGTATTTAGCTCATGACAAACAGCTTGGGCGACTGAGCTTAGCGGGTAATCATCTTTGTTTAATGAAATGTCAGACTTGCGAGTGCCTTTCCGAGCTTTTTTAATTCGAGACTTCAGGCGAGGGGATTTTTCATTTTTCTTCGTAGGGTTCATTTCTAGACCTATAGAGTGATAGGCCATTAAGGGCGGCTCTTCTGGCGGAGCCTTATTATGTATAATGGTCTGGTTTATTTGCTTATTATCAAACCACAACGTTTCTTTTTACACAATAGTTACGCATAATTAACCTTAATGTAAGTCTATGTATAATAAAGAAAAATATACATATCTGGAATATTTTTCATAGCGTAACTTATTGATATTTATAAGTGTAAGTGCTAACTAACTTATCGTATTTTCTTCCCTTGCGAGATTACAACGTTTACCATTAAATTTAATTAATGTGACACAGGTCGCGAAAAATGACGTAGTGCAAATAACTACACTACGTCTTGTGGGGTTCATAGAAGAATAAATATTAGGGTTACAGTGCTGAAGATACTAGCCTTAATAGCTTCGCTGCATTAAACGCTGATGTATCATTTTCATAGACTTTAACGTGGTCGCCATACTGCATAAGTAACGGACCATTTTCACCCAGCAGCACCGAGGCGACACACTTTTGTTGAAGAGTTTGCTGCATTATATCTAAAGTAAGTTTTGGCGAACCGTCTTGGTTAGTCATCATTTTTCCCCTCAGCTAAAATCTAACAAGTCTAGTAACTCACGATTTGAGTTACATTTGTGAAAAATGGAAAACTCCTCCAGTTTGATAATCTTTCGCACTTTGCGCATTGGACTGGATTCGTTGAGATCATCTATAAGGCATACAGAATGTTGTGTACGATGCGAAAACTCGGTTGCATAGGTACGGACTTCTATATCAACGCTATCTGTATGCGAGAAAAGATGCAGTACCGAGTCAGTTAAGTTCATTTTAAAGCCTGTGTACCTACCAAAACGCGAAATCAAAATAAAGATCATGATGTCAAATACATCTGTCGGGATACCAACAGTAGTTCCACACTTAAACTTGAAGCTATTTAACTGCTTGGAGCCGAGTTGGATTTGTAGATTATCCACAAGATAAGCACCGTTCATAAAATCGCGACGAATTTCGTCTGAGAAATATTGATACACCAAATATGGTAAGCAAAGAGGTTCATTTTCAGTCAGCTTATTGATTTTTAACCAGTCGCGATAAGTATATTCCTCTAGACTGAGAAGGTTCTTAAAGCTACTCACGCTGCCAATCGTAAGCTGAACCTTTTGTACACCGTACTTTGATTCAAAGTCGTGTTGGTTCAAATAAGGATGGATCTGTAGCAGAGATATCGCTGTATCAATAAGGTGAATCTGCTCCATCGCAACCCCCATTGCTAGAAAGCGAGATAGATCGAGTTGATCGCGGTATGAAGCTCCCTCTTCGAGTGCTAGAACAATAGCTTTTCGTAGCGATTGACTGAGTTTTTGCATAATTACCCCTCTAGATCCATTTGGAACGTGCTAACGATTTCAAGCAATTTCTCTAATTTATGTTTCTTCCCATATCGCCCGAAGGTCATGTTCGGATTATTATGACCAACCACCTCGGCTACACTATGTTCTGGAACATCCTGCTCTTTAAGAACATCAATGAATGTGTGGCGTAGTCCATAAGCGGTAGGACGTTTGCCAGCAAGCATACCCAACTTGGTTTGTAGCTTCCCGAATTGCGTTCGATACGTTTTAGTCCAATCTTTATCTGGTCCGAGCGGTGAGTAATCGAATAGAGGGGCATTGCCTTTATGACGGCGGCTTTCGCAAAATATGACGAAATCATCACGAATCGCAGGGTGAAGAGGGACATTTCGAACTGCATGCTCGTTTTTCAAGTGCTGATCTTTGGATTGGTCGGTGACTCGAAAATATGGGATCTCATCATCTACAACAATATCTTGGATATATGGCTGACAAGCTTCGCCAGTGCGTAACCCATGAAAGAGCTGTAGTTTAGTGATCCACTGAAAGTCCAGAGATTGCTGAGTAAACGCTGGACTTTTAATTAGTAATGTCAGTTCATCAGTTGTCCAACGCTCACGTTGTTCAGAGACATGCTTTTTACTTTTGAACTGGGGATTTAAGTCTTGAGCAGGGTTATTAGGAATATATTTCTTTGATTTTAGCCATTTGAAGAACTGCTTACTTGCTGAGAAATAGTCCTTGTTGGTTTTGGTAGAACGTCCTTCAGAGTAGAGCAGATCTATATAACTATCTAGGTCAGAGCTACTGACTGTATTCCGATTTATGCCCTCCTTTTCAAGGAAATTGATGCAGTGACTTATGCGTTGCTCAAGTTGATGGAGCGTAAGCTGTCGAACATTACGCTTCTTCTTACTTTCTAGAAATCGCTCAAGCAACTGAGTAAAAGGTACTACTTCGGCAGAGATGCTCTTTACGCTCGGTTCAGTCTCTTCAAGGTTAGTTAGATCGATATTACTTGGAATGTCTGAAACAATGTCATCTTCAAAATACGCAACGGTTTCAGGGGTTAGTTTATAGGCTGTTGGCGAGCTGAAAGATTCTCGCAGCTCATCTATCTGACGGTGAAGGACAACCTTAAATTTTTGGAATGCTACAGGTTTGGTTAATTCAACTTGGCCAAGAGCTAGCTTGATACAAGACGCCATTTTAAAATTGCGCTCTATCGCCTGTGAGCGATCTTTGGTTAGCAAACTAACTTTTATATCAAATGGGTAACCAGCCCCCCGTAGAGTCTTAGGGATGCAAATGCGAGTCTGATATACGCCGTTTGGCGCTTTTTGTAAGTACATTGTCTCACCTCATTGTCATGAAAGTGATTTGCAGTACTGTAGATACGAAAAAGCCCTTGAAAATCAAGGGCTTAATGCGTAAGAAAAATGGCGGAGAGATAGGGATTTGAACCCTAGATACGCTATTAACGTATGCCGGTTTTCAAGACCGGTGCTTTCAACCAC